>NZ_JARWCR020000011.1:0-170502 GCF_029846695.2 Bradyrhizobium nivariense
AGATCAAGCAGCAGCGCAAGGAGCGCGAAGAAAAGCGCAGCAATGGCAAGAAGCCGAAGGAGGCACGTGCGTCGACGACGGACGCCGATGCACGCGTCATGAAGATGGCCGACGGCGGCTTCCGCCCTGGTTATAATGTGCAGGTGGCGAGTGCGGCCGGCGAGCAGTTCGTCACTGACATCAAGGTATGCAACACCGGGTCCGACCGCGGGCTGATGCGGCCCATGCTGGAGCGGCAGCGCACGCGCCCTGGCGGTCTGCCCAAAGACCACCTCGTCGATGGCGGCTTTGGCAGTGCCGAGGATATCGAATGGGCGCACGCCGAGGGCATCGACATCTTTTGTCCGCCCACTCAATCCAAGCACGGTACCGATCCCTACCTGCCGCGACGCGGCGACGGCCCCGGGGTACTGGCTTGGCGCGCGCGGATGGCGAGCGACGAGGGCAAGGCCCAGTACAAGCCCCGTTCGATATGCGAGTGCATCCATGCCCGCTGGCGCAACTGGAACCTGCGGCAATTGACCGTGCGCGGCATCGAAAAGGTCCGTGCCGTCGTGCTCTGGTACGCGCTCACCAACAACATCACGCAAGCCAACCGCCTCGCCAGCGCATAAGCGGGAGTTCATCGACAAACTCGAGCCTCAAACTGCCGTTTGCCACGACGAGCACTTGCCACATCGCTCCAAAACTCCGCAGAACGCCAAATGCGTCACAAGCTCTCAGGGTGACGGTGATCGATTGGGCCACCCCCCAAAAAAAATCGGCGGCCTGGAGGCCGCCGATCGTGTCGCGGAATTCAAGCAACCACTAACCCGCCGGCCCCGCATCCTCCATGATCGGTCCGAACAGCTCCCAGCGTTCGCCGTTGAACTTCATCATCTGCATCTGCTTATTGACGCGGTAGTCGTTCGGCCCGGTGTTGATCTTGATGCCGGGCAGCGCGAAGCTGGGCGTGAAGTCCTTGATGTTGGCGACTTGCTTCATGACATTTTCGCGCGACAGGTCGTCGCCGCACTGTTTCAGCACTTGCGTCAGCAATTCGGCGACTGAATAAGCATAGGTGTTGACGGTGTTGAGCTTGTCGCCTTCGGGGAAATACTTGTCCATGAAGGCGAAGAACGCTTTCACACCCGGATCGTCCTTCCACTGCGGATCGCCCGGCTCCTTGCCGTATTGGGTCGAGATGATGCCCTTGGAGATGTCGAGGCCGGCCGGCTTCAGCGTCGCCGAGATCGGGCTCGCATTGATGTCGAGGATGTGTACCGGCGCCCAGCCGAGGTCGGCGAGCTTCTTGATCGCCTGGGCCGCGAATTTCGGCGTCGAAGCATCAAAGAACACGTCGACGCCCATCGACTTCAGCTTGACGACCTGCGAGTCGACGGTCGGATCCGTGACTTCGTAGGACAGCTCGCCGACGATCATACCGGCGGCCTTGTCGCCGAGCCCGCTCTTGAGGCCCGCGAGATAGTCGCGGCCCATGTCGTCGTTCTGGTAGAGCACGCCGATCTTGGCATTCGGATGCTCCTTGAGAATGTACTTGGCGTAGATGCGTCCCTCGGACACGTAGTTGGGATTGTAGGCGATGGTCCAGGGATAGTTCTGGGGATCGTTGAAGCGCGCGGCGCCGGTCGAGGCCAGGAGCTGCGGGATCTTCTTGCCGTTGAGATATTTTTGCACGGCGGCGTTTGCCGCGGTGCCGATGATCTGGAAGGTGAAGAGGACCTCGTCGCCTTCGACGAGCTTGCGCACCTGCTCGACCGTCTTCGGCGGCGAATAGGCGTCGTCATACTGGATCAAGTTGATCTTGCGGCCGTTGATGCCGCCCTGATCGTTGATCATCTTGAAGTAGGCGGCCTGGGTCTTGCCGATATTGGCGTAGACGGAGTAGGCGCCGGAGAACGGCACGGTCTGGCCGATCTTGATTTCGGTGTCGCTAGCGCCGGTGTCGTATTTCTTCTGGGCGAGGGCCTGACTTACGAAGGCCTGGCTGGCGGAGAGCGCGAAGGCGAGCGCGGCCGTGGCTGTTATGAAGGCTCTGCGATTGGTCATATCGGGTCGTTCCTCCTGACGGAATTTTCGGCCGATGGTCTTTTCCGTTGATTGCAACGGTCGCCATCGCTGCCGAAGATTGTGGAGGAACGTTCGCCGCCGCGCAAGGATCGCGGCGCTGCGCCGAAGCGTCTCAGGCCAACGAGTTCTAGGCGAGGAACAATGCCACCAGCGCGATCGCCGCCGGCAGCGCCTGCACCATCAGGATGCGCGTGCTGACGGTCGCCGCGCCATAAGCGCCGGCCACGATCACGCAGAGCAGGAAGAACGCCTTGATCTGGAACGCGAAGGCCGGATTGCCGTGCACCAGACCCCAGACCAGGCCGGCGGCCAGGAAGCCGTTATAGAGCCCCTGGTTGGCGGCCAGCACCTTCGTGGTCGCTGCCTTCTCCGGCGTGTTGCGGAAAACCTTCAGGCCCTGCGGCTTGTCCCAGAGAAACATCTCCAGGATCAGGAAGTAAGCGTGCAGTGCGGCGACCAGCGCCACCAGGATATTCGCGATCAGAATCAAGTTGAGCCCCCAAAGCGTCAGCTTTCGGGTGGACGTTAGCATGGCCGGCATGGCAAGTGCGACGTGTGTTTCGATGCAAAGGTGTCGCAATGGCCGCTCGATCAGCACATCCGCCCGAGAGTTTTGGTCTCGATCGCCTGGCAACGCCGATCGGGACGGCGTTGCTCGTCACCGACACCGAAGGTGCGCTGCGCGCGCTCGACTGGGACGACTACGAGGATCGCATGCGCGAGCTACTGCGGCTGCATTACGGCGCGGTGGATCTGCGCGAGCGTTCCGCGCCGGCTGCGGTGAAGGCCGCGCTGTCGGGTTACTTCGCGGGCGACCTTGCGCAGCTCTCGTCGGTCGCATGGCGAATCGCGGGCACGCCGTTCCAGCAAAAGGTCTGGACCGCGCTTGCGCAAATTCCTGTCGGCACGACGCTCAGCTATGGCACGCTCGCCGCAAAGATCGACATGCCCAAGGCCGTGCGCGCCGTCGGCCACGCCAACGGCTCCAACCCGATCAGCGTGGTACTGCCCTGTCACCGCCTGATCGGCGCAAATGGCTCGCTGGTCAAGTACGGTGGCGGGCTGGAGCGCAAGCGCTGGCTGCTGCGGCATGAGGGGGTGGAAGTCTGAGCCGAAGCATCAGGTACTATTGGGGTTGATCCTCGGAGTCCCTTGTTTCCAGGCAGCCCATTCCTCCGCATCTCGAAGTGAGACGAAATCAGAGATCGGAATGTCGGCAAGGTCGGCGCGGCGCTCGATTAGGCGCCATCCGCCCTGTTCGAGTCGTTGGATGATGAAAAGACTCGACCGGAAGAAAATCAGCCATAGGTCAACAAGCCTTTTGGGGTCGAGAGATTGGTCTCACGCCGCAGGCTGAACCGCCTTGTCGCCGGCCATCACGTGGGTCAGCGCGCTCTTGATCGCGGCCTGGCGTGTCGGCGCGCTGATCTGTGCGCCCAAGAGGTCGGTGACGTAGAACACGTCGCGGGCGCGTTCGCCGAAGGTCGCGACATGGGCGGACGCAATGTTGAGGTTGAGCTTCGAGATCGCAGTGGTGAGCTCGTAGAGCAGGCCGGGGCGGTCGAGGCCGGAGACCTCGATCACGGTGTAGCGGTCGGACCATTGGTTGTTGATGGTCACTTCCGGCTCGATGACGAACGGCCGCGCCTTGCCGCGCACGGTGCGCCGCGCCACCACTTCGGGCAGGCGCAGCTTGCCTTCCAGCACGTCCTCGATCATCTCGCCGATGCGCGTGGCACGCCGTCCCTCGTCCTCGTCGCGGTCGTATTCCCTGGAGATCGAGATCGTGTCGAGCGCGCGGCCGTCGGTCGTGGTGTAGATCTGGGCGTCGACGATGTTGGCGCCGGCCGACGCGCAGGCGCCTGCGATGATCGAGAGCAGCCAGGGATGGTCGGCGGCGAAGATCGTGAGCTCGGTGACGCCGCGCACCTCGTCGAAGCCGACATTGATCGCGAGCTTGTGGCCGGCCTGCTCGCTGGAGCGGACGAAGCGCGCGTGGCGGATCTTGCGCGGCAGCTCGACCTTGAGCCAATAGGCCGGATAGTGCCGGCCGATATAGGCATCGAGCTCCTCCGTCGGCCATTCGGCGAAGGCGATGCGGAATTCGGCGTGTGCGGCTGCGAGGCGCTTTCCCCGGTCGACTTCCGAGAAGCCGCCGGTCAGCACCGGCTCGGTCTCGTAATAAAGAGAGCGCAAAAGCTGCGCCTTCCAGCCGTTCCACACGCCGGGACCGACGCCGCGGATGTCGGCGGTGGTCAGGATCGTCAAGAGCTTCATCTGCTCGACCGACTGCACCACGGCGGCGAAATTCTCGATGGTCTTGCGGTCGGAGAGATCGCGCGACTGTGCGACCGTGGACATCGTCAGATGCTCCTCGATCAGCCAGGCCACGAGCTCGGTGTCGGCCGGACTGAAGCCGAGCCGCGGGCAGAGCCGTCGCGCCACCTTGGCGCCGGCGATCGAGTGATCCTCGGGCCGGCCCTTGGCGACGTCGTGCAGCAGCGTCGCGATGTAGATCACCGACCGATGCTCGGGCCGGCTCTTGCGCATGAGGTCGCTGGCGAGCGTAAACTCATCGCTGCCGCCGCGCTCGATGTCCTGGAGGAAGCCGATGCAGCGGATCAAATGCTCGTCGACAGTGTAGTGATGATACATATTGAACTGCATCATCGAGACGATCTTGCCGAAGGCGCGGATGAAATGGCCGAGCACGCCGGTCTCGTTCATCCGCCGCAGCACGATCTCGGCGTTGTCGGAGGTCAGGATCTCCATGAACAGCCGGTTGGCTTCGGGATTTTCGCGCAAGCTCGCGTTGATCAGGCCGAGCGAGCGCGTCACGTCGCGCATCGCGTCCGGATGGAAGGCGAGGTTGTTCTTCTGCGCCAGGCGGAAGATGCGGATCAGATTGACCGGATCGTGCTTGAAGATGTCGGGCGCGGCGACGTTGATGCGGTTGTGGTCGACGATGAAGTCGTCGCTGTCAGGCACGCGCCGCTTCACCGGAGTGGGGCGCAGCCGCGCCATCATCCGGCTTAGGACCGGCGCGGGCTTGGCCTGCTGGTCCTCGAGCTTGGCGCAGAGGATGGCGGTGAGGTTGCCGACTTCCTTGGCGACCAGGAAGTAGTGCTTCATGAAGCGTTCGACGTCCTGCATGCCGGGATGCGAGGTGTAGCCGAGCCGGACCGCGATCTCGCGCTGGAGGTCGAAGGAGAGGCGCTCTTCAGCGCGGCCGGAGTAGAAGTGCAGATTGCAGCGTACCGACCAGAGGAAGTCGGCGCAGCGGCGGAAGGTGCGGTATTCCTGCACGTCGAACACGCCGCGCTCGACCAGCTCGTCGGTGTCGCGGACGCGATAGACGTATTTGGCGATCCAGAACAGCGTGTGCAGGTCGCGCAGGGCGCCCTTGCCGTCCTTGACGTTGGGCTCGACCAGATAGCGCGACTGGCCACCGCGACGGTGGCGCTCCTCGCGCTCGGCGAGTTTTGCGGTGACGAATTCCGACGCGGTGCCTTGCACGACTTCCTTGTCGAAGCGCGCAACCAGCTCCTCATAGAGCGGCTTGTCGCCGGTGAGGAAACGCGTCTCCAGGATCGCGGTGCGGATGGTCATGTCGCCGCGGGCCTGGCGGATCGATTCATCGACCGAGCGCGTGGCGTGACCGACCTTCAGCCCCATGTCCCACAGGCAGTAGAGGATGGCTTCGGCGACCTGCTCGCCCCAGGCGGTCTGCTTGTAGGGCAGGATGAACAGGAGATCGATGTCGGACTCGGGAGCCATCAGGCCGCGGCCATAGCCGCCGGTCGCCACCACTGCCATGCGCTCGGCGCCGCTCGGGATCGGCGAGCGGTAGAGATGGCGGGTCGCGGCCGAATACAGGATGCGGATGATCTCGTCCTGCACGTGGCACAGCCGCTCGGCGCAACGCCGGCCGTGACGGTCCTTCAGCAGGATCGTCTGTGCCGCGGCGCGCGCCGCAATCAGTTCGGCCTTGAGCAGTTGCGCCATGGCCGTGCGGAACGCGTCCTCGCGTCCCTGGTGCTTCTCGGCAAGCGCATCGACCGCGGCGGTGATCCGCGCGGTGTCGAAGCGATCGTCCACCTCGGCCTTGTGCTCAGTCGCGACGCTGTCCATGTCTCACCGGATATAAGAGGCGGCAGGCGCTGTCACCCGCCATTCTCCGGCAATAGTCGTTCCATGCTGGAAACCTGCGGCTTTGGGCAAAGCTGTTCTCGGCCGGCGCGCTTTCGAGGGGCGGATTTTCTCGTTGACCTCTAGATATAACTCATTGAAAAACAATGAAATTTTTGAAGAGGCTGGGCATGACCAGGATTGCACGACGCATACTGCTTACGGGAGCTGTGGCTCTTGCTTTGACCCCTGCCGCGCGGGCGACGGATCCGCTCAAGGAAATCCGTATCGACTGGGCGACCTATAATCCGGTGTCGATGGTCCTGAAGCAGAAGGGGCTCCTGGAAAAGGAGTCGCCAAGGACGGTATCACCGTCACCTGGGTGCAGTCGGCCGGCTCCAACAAGGCGCTCGAATTCCTCAATGCCGGCTCGATCGATTTCGGCTCGACCGCGGGCTCGGCGGCACTGGTCGCCCGCATCAACGGCAACCCGATCAAGTCGATCTACGTCTATTCGCGTCCCGAATGGACGGCGCTGGTGACGGCCAAGGATTCCAAGATCGCAGGCGTGGCCGACCTGAAGGGCAAGCGCGTCGCGGTGACGCGCGGCACCGATCCGCACATCTTCCTGGTGCGCGCGCTGCTTGGCGCAGGCCTCACCGAAAAGGACATCACGCCGGTGTTGCTCCAGCATGCCGACGGCAAGACCGCGCTGATCCGCGGCGACGTCGATGCGTGGGCCGGGCTCGATCCGATGATGGCGCAGGCCGAGGTCGAGGACGGCGCAAAACTATTCTACGGCAAGGCCGGTGCCAACACCTGGGGCATCCTCAATGTGCGCGAGCAGTTTTTGAAGGATTATCCCGACGCCGCCCGCCGCGTGCTCGTGGTGTACGAAGAGGCGCGCAAATATTCGCTGGCGAACTACGACGAGCTGAAGAAGACCTTCATCGCGGTGACCAAGCTGCCGGACGCGGTCGTCGACAAGCAGCTCAAGGAGCGCACTGAGCTCACCCACAGCCGCATCGGCGCGCCCCAGCGCGAGTCGATCCTCGCCGCCGGCCTCGCCCTGCAACAGGCCGGCGTCGTCGACGCCAAGGTCGACGTGAAAGCGACGCTGGATGCGTTGATCGACGACCAGGTCCCGCTGCCGACGAATTGAGGTCGGTTGTAAGAGCGAAAGCGACGCAACATCATCACCTTCGCCGGGGCGACTGCTGAGAGCTTGGTAATACTGTTGCAATCCCTGACGAGAGGCGCTTCCTACCGGCCATGATCTCCGACGCGCCAGTCTTGCAACAATCTTCGGAACCGGCCGAAAGTGTCGCCGCGCCTTCGCGCATCGCCCGCTATGCATGGCCGATGCTGGGTGTGTTGCTGCCGCTCACCCTCGCGCTCGGTTGGGAGTTCCTGGTCTGGCTCGGCTGGTCCAACGGCCGGCTGGTGCCGCCGCCCTCGCGCGTGTTCGCCACCATCACTGATCTTGCCCGCTCCGGCGAGTTGGTCCGTCATATCGCCGCGACGCTGTGGCGCGTCGGCCTCGGCTTTGCGTTCGGCGTCGCCGCCGGCACCTTGCTCGGCGCCATTTCCGGCTATTGGTCGCTGGCGCGGCGGCTGCTCGATCCGACCGTGCAGGCGCTGCGTGCGATCCCTTCTCTGGCCTGGGTGCCGCTGTTCATCCTCTGGCTCGGCATCTTCGAGACCTCCAAGATCGCGTTGATCGCGGTCGGCGTGTTCTTTCCGGTCTATCTCGGCGTGATGGGCGCGATCCTCATCGTCGATCGCAAGATCGTCGAGGTCGGTCGCATCTTCCGTCTCTCCGGGCCTGCCATGATCCGCCGCATCCTCTTGCCCGCGGTGCTGCCGGCCTATGTCGTCTCCTTGCGCGTCGGCCTCGGGCTTGGCTGGATGTTCGTGGTGGCGGCCGAATTGATCGGCGCCTCCGAAGGCCTCGGCTATCTCCTGCTCGACGGTCAGCAGCTCGGCAAGCCCGCGCAGATCCTCGCTGCGATCGTGATCTTCGCCATTCTCGGCAAGCTCACCGACTGGCTGATCGAGGTCGGGGCGGCGCCGTTCCTGCGCTGGCAGGACGCTTTCGGGCGCACGAAGGGAGCTTAAGTCATGCTGGCGGTCGACCGGGTCAGCAAGACCTATCGCAACGGCGTGCAGGCGCTGGCGCGCTTTTCCGCCGAGATCAGGCAGGGCGAGATCGTCGCCATCATCGGTGGCTCCGGCTGCGGCAAGTCCACGCTGCTGCGCGCCATCGCCGGCCTCGACCGCGCCAGCTCGGGCACGGTGACGCTCGACAGCGAGGCGATCGCCTCGCCGCACGCCAAGATCGGCATCATCTTCCAGGAGCCGCGGCTGCTGCCCTGGCTCAGCGTCGCCGACAATATCGGCTTTGGTCTTGCCGATGCGCCCGCGACTGAGCGGCGCGAGAAGGTGGCGCGCGCGCTCGAGCGTGTCGGGCTCGCCGAGAAGGCGCAGTCCTGGCCGCGCGAGCTCTCGGGCGGGCAGGCACAGCGCGTCGCGATCGCACGCGCGCTGGTGCCGCAGCCCGAGGTGTTGCTGCTCGACGAGCCGTTCTCGGCGCTCGATGCCTTCACCCGCCGGGATCTCCAGGATCACCTGCTCGACCTCTGGGCCGACACGCGGCCGACGCTCATCCTCGTCACGCATGACGTCGACGAGGCCGTGGTGCTGGCTGACCGCGTGCTGGTGATGCGGCCGCGGCCGGGCCGGCTGTTCGACCAGATCGAGATCAATTTGGGCCGGCCACGCGACCGCAATTCGCCGCTGTTCGAGAATTTCAAGCGAAGTGTGCTGACGTCACTCGACCGCTCGCTCGACCGCAGCGTGCCCGACCGTGACGCAACCCAGGGTCCCGGTCAGGCCATGTGGTGGTGACAACTCGCCTCCGAGCCGGTACATCGGCAGGCGTATTTTCCGGGAGAGAACAAGATGGACGCCGCAGAACTGCGCCAGATGCAGGCCCCGATCAAGGAACGCTACAAGACCGATCCCAAGACCGCGATGATCACGCTGAAGGCCAAGGGCTCGACGGATAGCGATGGCATCGCCTGCAAGGTCGAGACCGGCCGCGCCATCGCAATGGCCGGGCTTCATCCCGCGACCGGCGGCTCCGGCCTCGAGCTCTGCTCCGGCGACATGCTGCTCGAGGCGCTGGTCGCCTGCGCCGGCGTCACGCTGAAGTCGGTCGCGACCGCGATCGAGGTGCCCTTGAAGACCGGCA
Source organism: Bradyrhizobium nivariense (assembly GCF_029846695.2). Lineage (NCBI taxonomy): Bacteria > Pseudomonadati > Pseudomonadota > Alphaproteobacteria > Hyphomicrobiales > Nitrobacteraceae > Bradyrhizobium > Bradyrhizobium nivariense. Next base: position 9,452 of record NZ_JARWCR020000011.1, read on the forward strand.
ATGTTTACGCCGAGGGCGATCTCGATTTTCGCGGCACGCTTGGCGTCGACAAGGAGACCCCGGTCGGCTTCGCGGAGATACGCCTGCGCTTCGAGGTCGACACTGATGCGCCGCAAGACAAGCTCGATCTGCTACTCAAGCTCACCGAGCGCTATTGCGTGGTCTATCAGACCATCAAGAACGGCCCGAAGGTTTCGGTGTCGATGCAGCGGATGTAGTTCTCTTACCGTCCCTGGAGGGGACCGCCCCTCCAGGGACGGTAAGAAGCCAAAAATGCCCCCCGAGCTCCACTTCATCCTCCTCCTCGTTCTGCGCATGGCGATTGCCGCGGCATTCGTCGTGTCAGCGTCGTTCATTGCCGAGCGCACCGGTCCGGTGATTGGCGGACTGGTGGCGACCTTGCCGATCTCGGCCGGCCCTTCCTATGTCTTCCTCGCGCTCGACCATGACGCCCCCTTCGTCGCGCAAGGCGCGCTGTCGAGCCTCCCGGTCAACGCGGCGACGATCTTCATGGCGCTCACCTATGTCGTGCTGGCGCAGCGGCACAGCATGGCAGTGAGTTGCGGCAGCGCCTTCGCGGTCTGGATCGCGCTTGCCTCCATCATCCGCATGTTCGACTGGACACTCACTGCCGGGCTCGCCGTGAACTTCATCGCGTTCGGCATCTGCATTCCGCTGCTGGCGGGTTACCGTCATGCGAAGATGCCGCTGGTGACGCGCCGCTGGTACGATATCCCGTTCCGCGCCTCGCTGGTGGCAACGCTCGTCGCGATCGTGGTCTCGACCTCGGGCTGGGTCGGCCCGCGCATCAGCGGCATCATCGCGCTGTACCCGGTCGTGTTCTCCAGCATCATGGTGATCCTGCATCCGCGCATCGGTGGTCCGCCGACCGCCGCCGTGCTCGCCAACTCCGCCTGGGGCTTGCTTGGCTTCGGGATGGCGATCGCGGTGCTGCACGCCGGCGCCGCCAATTACGGCTCCGCGATCGGCCTCAGCCTCGCGCTCACCACCTGCATCGTCTGGAATCTGACGCTGTGGTGGAACGGGCGAAGGAAGCGGATGGCGGCGGCATAGGTGCGCAGGGGGGTAGCGAAGCGTAACCCACCTCTTTAGCTCCTGCGGTGACAGAAGTGGTGGGTTACGCTCCGCTAACCCACTCTACGGCACCGTCACTGCTTCGGCAGCTTGGCCTTCAACGCATACAGCGCATCGAGCGCCTCGCGCGGCGACATCTCGTCCGGGTGCAGGGCCTTCACCGCGTCCATCAGCAGCTCGGCCTCGCTCGGCGGCGCGGCCTCGGCTGCTGCGCGCGAGGGCACGGCGAACAGCGGCAGATCGTCGGCGAGTGCGCGCGCGGTCTGGCCGCGGTCCTGGGCTTCCAGCTTTGCCAGCACGGATTTCGCGCGCGTGATCACGGCCGGCGGCAGGCCGGCGAGTTTTGCGACCTGGATGCCGTAGGAGCGGTCGGCCGAGCCCGGCAGCACCTCGTGCAGGAACACGACGTTGCCCTGCCACTCCTTGACGCGCACCGTCGCGTTGAACATCCGCGGCAGTTTTGCCGAGAGCGCGGTCAACTCGTGATAATGCGTCGCGAACAGCGTGCGGCAGCGGTTGCTCTCGTGCAGGTGCTCGATCGCGGCCCAGGCGATCGAGAGGCCGTCGAAGGTCGCGGTGCCGCGGCCGATTTCGTCAAGGATCACGAGCGCGCGCTCGCCGGCCTGATTCAGGATCGCCGCGGTCTCGACCATCTCCACCATGAAGGTGGAACGGCCGCGGGCGAGATCGTCGGCGGCGCCGACGCGCGAGAACAGGCGGTCGATGATGCCGATCCGCGCGCGTGTCGCCGGCACGAAGCTGCCGATCTGGGCGAGCAGCGCAATCAGCGCGTTCTGGCGCAGGAAGGTCGATTTGCCGGCCATGTTGGGGCCGGTCAGCAGCCAGAGCTGCCCCGATTTTTGCGCCGGCGCAGGCGAGAGGTCGCAGGCATTGGCGATGAACGGCTCGCCGTTGCGCTTCAGGGCCTGCTCGACCACGGGATGGCGGCCGGCCTCGATGGCGAAGCCGAGGGAGGAGTCCACCTCTGGCCGCACGTAATTCTCGTCGATCGCGAGCTTTGCCAGCGACGTCGCGACGTCGAGCAGCGCAAAGCCGTGGGCGGCTGCACGCAGATCCTCGCTGATATCGAGCGCCTTGGCGCAGAGCCGTTCAAAAATCTCGAGCTCGAGCCCGAGTGCGCGATCGCCCGCATTGGCGATCTTGGCTTCGATCTCCCCCAGCTCTGACGTAGTGAAGCGCACCTGGCCGGCCAGCGTCTGGCGGTGGATGAAGGTCGCGTTCAGCGGCGCCGACATCAGCTTGTCGCCGTGCTGCGCGGTGACCTCGACGAAATAGCCGAGCACGTTGTTGTGGCGGATTTTGAGACCCTTCACACCCGTGTTGTCGGCGTAACGGGCCTGCATCGAAGCCACCACCAGGCGCGAGGCGTCGCGCAGGTTTCGCGTTTCGTCCAGCGCAGGCTCATAGCCCTGACGAACGAAGCCGCCGTCGCGCTTGATCAGCGGCAATTGATCGTCGAGCGCTCTGGCGAATTCCGTCGCGAGCTCGCGCGATGGCCTTTGCAGCGCCGCCATCACCGCGGCGATCTCCTGCGGCGGCTGGTCGAGCTCGCCAAGCCGCGTCAGCACCTGGTCGGCGGCGATGATGCCGTCGCGCAGGCCGGCGAGGTCGCGCGGGCCGCCGCGGCCGACCGAGAGACGCGCCAGCGCCCGCGACATGTCGGGCGCGCCGCGCAGGATGCTGCGGATGTCCTCGCGCGCGGCCGAGTCGGCAACGAAGCTGCCGACGGCATCGAGCCGCCGTGCAATTGCCGCCGCATCGGTCAGCGGCGCGGCAAGCCGCTGCGCCAGCAGGCGCGAGCCGGCCGAGGTCACCGTGCAGTCGATCGCATCGAGCAGCGAGCCGCGGCGTTCGCCCGCCAGCGTCCGCGTCAGTTCGAGATTGGCGCGCGTCGCCGGATCGATTGCCATGGTCGCACCCGATGCCTCGCGCGCGGGCGGCGATAGCGGTGGATGTTTGCCGACCTGGGTGCGGTCGACATAGGTGACGGCCGCGGCCGCGGCGGTGGCTTCGAGGCGCGAAAGCTGCGCCAATCCGTCCATGGTCGCGACGGCAAAATAGTCGCACAGCCGCTTCTCGGCGGTGGCGCCGTCGAAAACGTCGCGGGTCAGCGGCGTCACCGCCGGCAGCTCGCGCAGGGTCTGTCCGAGCTCGCTGTCGTTGTAGAGCGCGTCCGTGACGATCACCTCGTTCGGATTGATGCGCGCCAGCGTCGCGGCGAGCTCTCCGCCCGAACATTCCGTTACCATGAATTCGGCAGTCGAGATGTCGATCCAGGCGAGGCCAAAGCGGTCACCGCCCGCCGACGAGCGAGCGCGCGCGAGCGCCATCAGGTAGTTGTTGGCGCGCGCATCGAGCAGCGTGTCCTCGGTCAGCGTGCCCGGCGTGACCAGCCGCACCACGCCGCGGCGCACGACGCTCTTGTTGCCGCGCGCCTTGGCGGCGGCGGGATCCTCGGTCTGCTCGCACACCGCGACCCGGTGCCCGGCGATGATCAGCCGGTGCAAATAATCCTCGGAACGCTCGACCGGCACGCCGCACATCGGGATATCGGCGCCCTGATGCTTGCCGCGCTTGGTCAGGACGATGCCGAGTGTCCTGGAGGCGATCTCGGCGTCCTCGAAGAACAGCTCGTAAAAGTCGCCCATCCGGTAGAACAGCAGGAGGCCCTGATGCGCCGCCTTGATTTCAAGGTACTGTTCCATCATCGGCGTGATGCGCGCGGCAGCTTCCGCCTGCGGCGCGGGCGTATCGTCGGGGGGCGGTACAGGGATCGGTTGTTGCATTGTCATGGGCGGCGCAACCTACAAAATTTCGCCCCGCGCTCCTATCGCTTTGGCCGGGGAGGGGAGGTTTTCCACGTTGTCCGCACCGCGGCATGCGCCAGTGGCGTGCGCACCCCTCGGAACACGCGCGTATCGGTCAATTGACCTGCCGCGGGCGCCCTCCTAAAACTCCGTCGACATTGAAGAATTTAGGCCGGATCGCGGCATTCAGGGAGAACAACGATGCGTGACGTCTTTATCTGCGATGCCGTGCGGACCCCGATTGGCCGTTTCGGCGGCTCGCTCGCCAAGGTGCGTGCCGACGACCTGGCCGCTGTCCCGATCAAGGCGCTGATGGCCAAGCATCCCAATCTCGACTGGGCACAGGTTGACGAGGTCTTCTTCGGTTGCGCCAACCAGGCCGGCGAGGACAACCGCAACGTCGCGCGCATGGCGCTGCTGCTGGCGGGCCTGCCGGATTCGGTTCCCGGCCAGACCCTGAACCGGCTCTGTGCCTCCGGCCTCGATGCGGTCGGCGCCGCTGGCCGGGCCATCCGTTCCGGCGAGATCGAGCTTGCCATTGCCGGCGGCGTCGAATCCATGACCCGCGCGCCGTTCGTGATGGGCAAGGCGCAGGAAGCGTTCTCTCGCTCGGCCGAAATCTTCGACACCACCATCGGCTGGCGCTTCATCAATCCGCTGCTGAAGGCGCAGTATGGCGTCGACGCGATGCCGGAGACCGGCGAGAACGTCGCCGAGGAATTCCAGGTCTCGCGCGCGGACCAGGACGCCTTCGCCATCCGCTCGCAGCAGCGCGCGGGCGCCGCGATCGCCGCTGGTTACTTTGCTGAAGAGATCACGCCGATCACCATTGCCGGCGGCAAGGCAGGTCCTGTTACGGTGGACAAGGACGAGCATCCGCGCCCCGAGACCACGCTCGAAGCTCTGACGAAGCTCAAGCCGATCGTGCGCAATCCCGGCACGGTGACCGCCGGCAACGCCTCCGGCGTCAATGACGGCGCCGCCGCGATGATCCTGGCGTCCGAGGCTGCCGTGAAGAAGCACGGCCTGACGCCGCGCGCCCGCATCCTCGGCCTCGCCTCGGCCGGCGTGCCGCCGCGCATCATGGGCATCGGCCCGGTGCCGGCCACCCGCAAGCTGATGGAGCGGTTGGCTAAGAAGATCGGCGATTTCGACCTGATCGAGCTCAACGAAGCCTTCGCCTCGCAGGGTATCGCCTGCATGCGCCAGCTCGGCGTCGCCGACGATGCCGATTTCGTCAATCCGCATGGCGGCGCGATTGCGCTCGGCCATCCCCTCGGCATGAGCGGCGCGCGCCTCGTGCTCACCGCCGTGCACGGCATGGAAAAGCGCGGCGGCAAGCTCGCGCTCGCCACCATGTGCGTCGGCGTCGGTCAGGGCGTGGCTGTCGCGATCGAGAAGCTGAATTGACGGGACGCGTGGCGTTCCGTCATCCCGGAGCCGCCCGCAAGGGCGGAATCCGGGATCTCGAGATTCCCCGGTGCGCAATTGCGCACCTGAGGTCTGGTCCTTGGGACCTTCCCGGACTGACAGGGTAGAGGGATCGACCCATGATCATCGCGCGCGAGCAGGACGTCACGGCCGCGGCATTGGCCGTGATGGAGCAGACATCCGATCCCCGGCTGCGCCAGATCATGGTCTCCCTGGTCAAGCATCTGCACGGTTTTGTTCGCGACGTTCGCCTGACCGAGAAGGAATTCCGCGACGCCACGGCTGTTATCGCCGAGCTCGGCAAGCTCTCGAGCGACACCCATAACGAGGTCGTGCTGATGGCGGGCTCGCTTGGCGTCTCGCCGCTGGTATGCCTGCTGAACAATGGCGATCAGGGCAATACGGAGACTGACCAGTCGCTGCTCGGACCGTTCTGGCGGTTGAACTCGCCGAGGGTCGAGAATGGCGGATCGATCGTCCGCTCCGAGACGCCGGGCGCGACGCTGTTCGTCAACGGCCACGTCGTGGACAAGGACGGCCGTCCCGTCGCCGGCGCAGAGGTCGACGTCTGGCACGCGTCGCCCGTTGGTCTCTATGAAAACCAGGACCCCGAGCAGGCCGACATGAACCTGCGCGGCAAGTTTACGACCGATCAGGACGGAGGCTTCTCTTTCCGTTCCGTGATGATGGTCGGCTATCCCATTCCGACCGACGGCGTGGTCGGCCGCCTCCTGAAGGCGCAGAGCCGTCACCCCTATCGTCCCGCGCATCTGCACGCCCTGGTCTTCAAGCCCGGATTCAAGGTGCTGATCTCGCAGGTCTACGACCCCGCCGATCCGCATATCGATAGCGACGTACAGTTCGGCGTGACGAAGGCGCTGCTCGGTAAGTTCCTGCGTCACGATTCGCCGCATCCGACCGCGTCCGACGTCGCGACGCCCTGGTATTCGCTCGACCACACCTACCGGCTCGAGACCGGAGAGGCCGTGTTGCCGCGGCCGCCGATCAAATAAGGTACCTATGCGGGATGCCGGGCACGTAGGAGGCCCGCTAAACTCGCTTCCCTAGATTAGTTATATTCTATAATGATCGGCGGAAGCGTTGACCGGCTGGACCAAAATGGCCGGGGAGGAGTTCGCCAATGACATTCATCTATCCCGTCGACAGCAACAAGGCGCATCCGCTGCCGCTGTCGCCCGAGTACAAGAGCTCTATCAAGCGCGCGCCGAACCAATCCTTGATCCCGATGCGCCACACGCTGTCGGAGCTGACCGGTCCAGTCTACGGCCACGAGACCGTGCGCGCGGGCGACAACGACCTCACCACTCAGCACACCGGAGAGCCGCTCGGCGAACGCATCATCGTGCACGGCCATGTGCGCGACGAGGACGGCCGCGGCGTGCCGAACTCGCTGGTCGAGATCTGGCAGGCCAATTCCTGCGGCCGCTACGTTCACGTCCGCGACCAGCATCCGGCCCCGCTCGATCCGAACTTTACGGGCGCCGGCCGCACCGTGAGCGACGCCTCCGGTTACTATCGCTTTGTCACGATCAAGCCTGGTGCGTATCCCTGGGGCAACCATCACAACGCCTGGCGTCCCGCCCACATCCATCTCTCGGTGTTCGGCCATTCCTTCGTCACGCGCCTCGTGACGCAGATGTACTTCCCGGCCGATCCGCTATTCCCGTTCGATCCGATCTTCAATTCGGTGCCGGACGAGAAGGCGCGGGCGCGGATGGTGTCGTCGTTCGATCTCGAGAACACCCAGCCCGAATGGGCGCTGTGCTACCGCTTTGACATCGTGCTGCGCGGCAAGAACGCCACGCCTATGGAGAACCATTAAGTGCAGGACAATGGGATCACGCCATCGCAGACGGTCGGCCCGTTCTTCAAATACGGCCTGACGCCGACCGGCGACTACGCATGGAACGACGCGTTCACGAACTCGACGCTCACGTCCGATGTCTCCGGCAACCGCCTCCGCGTCGAAGGCCGGGTGTTCGACGGTGATGGCGTCGCCGTGCCGGATGTCATGCTGGAGATCTGGCAGGCCGATGCGCAAGGGCGCTTTGCCGACCCGCAGGACAAGCGCGCGCTGCCGAACGCAAGCTTTCGCGGCTTTGCCCGCTGCGGCACCGACAAGGACGGCAATTATTCCTTCGAGACCATCAAGCCGGGCGCGGTGCCCGATCCCGACGGCAAGCCGCAGGCACCGCACATCCTGCTTGCGGTGTTCGGTCGCGGCATGCTGCGGCATCTCTATACCCGCATCTATTTCAGCGACGAGGCCGGCAATGCCGCCGATCCCGTGCTGGCGCTGGTGCCGGCCGACCGCCGCGCCACGCTGGTCGCGACGCGCGAGGCCGGCAAGCCGGTTTACCGGCTCGACCTGCGTTTGCAGGGCGACGACGAGACGGTGTTCTTCGACGTGTGACCTCCAGCGTCGTCCCGGACAAGCGCAACTCTTGGCAACGCGTAGCGTTGTCCAGGGCGGCCCGCCGATCCGGGACGATGGCGGAGGAGGGCCCAACTTTCGCTGCCCGAAACCGCTCCCCTGACGCCGTTTCCCGTAGTTTTCCGGAGTTCGCGTGATGCAATTTCCGCGCGAAGCAATCCCGTGTTTACCGTAATCCTTTAGGGTCCGTTGGATTCGGCGCGGCCCATCGGATTGTTCCATGAAAATTCGCCTTTCGCTTTCCTCCGCGATCATTGCTTTCGGCGTCGTTCTGGCCATCGGCTTTACCGCCGTGGTTTCGACCAGCCTCTACGCCTTGAAAGAGCTCAAGGTCGGCGGCCCGCTCTATTCCGATATCAAGCTCGGCAACGACCTCATCGCGGACATCCTGCCGCCGCCGGAATATGTGATCGAGGCCTATCTCGAGGCGACGCTGGCCATGCGCGAGCCGGACCAGCTGGCGGCCCATGGCGAACGCCTGATCCAGCTCCGCAAGGATTACGACGAGCGCAAGGCATTCTGGGTCACCTCCAGCCTCTCGGCCGACCTGAAGACGGCCCTGGTGTCGAAATCCGACGCCGAGGTGCAGAAGTTCTGGAAGCTGTTGTCCGACCAGCTCCTCCCCGCCCTCAAGGCCAAGGACACGGCCGCCTCCGAGCGCGCCTACGCGCAGCTCAAGGATGCCTACACCGCGCATCGCGCCGTCATCGACAGCATCGTCGAGAGCGCCACCAAGCAGAATGCCGACATGGAGAAGCTGGCCGCGGACCGCGACAGCTCCATGCTCTATATCCTCCTCGGCGTTTCCGCTGCCGTCCTGGCCTTCATTGCCGCAGGTTTGCTCGGCGTCGCACTTGGCGTGGTGCGCCCGATCGTGCGCATGACGGGTACGATGCAAACGCTTGCGACCGGCGATCTCGCCGCCGACATTCCTTTCGCGCACCGCCAGGACGAGGTCGGCTCGATGGCGGGCGCGCTGCTGGTGTTCAAGCAGGCCGCGGTCGACAATGCCCGGCTGCGCGAGGAGCAGTTGCGCAAGGAGCAGGAGGCGGCGCTCGCCAAGCGCGGTGCCCTGCACCAGATGGCCGAGACCGTCGAGCGCGAGACCGGCCGCTCGGTCGACACCGCGAGTGCGGCGACGCAAGGCGTCGAGCGGGCCGCCTCCGGCCTGTCCGACATCGCCCGATCCCTCTCCGCGCAGTCGCAGGCGGTTGCCGCGGCCTCCACCCAGGCTCTCGGCAGCTCGCAGACCGTCTCGGCGGCGGCCGAAGAACTCAGCGCCTCGATCCGCGAGATCGCAACCCAGGTCGCGCGGACCAGCACGGTCACAAAATCGGCGGTCGCCGGTCGTGAACAGGCGCGCTCGACCATCCAGGCGCTGGCCGGATCGGTCAAGAAGATCGCCGAGGTCTCCGACCTCATCGGCGGCATCGCCGGCCAGACCAATCTGCTGGCACTCAACGCCACGATCGAGGCGGCGCGCGCCGGCGAGGCCGGCCGCGGCTTTGCGGTGGTCGCCGCCGAAGTGAAATCCCTGTCCGACCAGACCGCCAAATCCACCGAGGAGATCACGCGGCTGATTGCCGAGATCCAGGCTTCGACGCAGGCCGCGGTCGATGCCGTCGAAACCATGGGAGGCCATATCGTCGAGATCGACGGCGTTGCCACCTCGGTTGCCGCCGCGATGGAAGAACAGGACGCCGCGACGCGGGAGATCACGCGCTCGATCTCCGAATCGGCTTCCGCTGCGAAGGAGGTTTCGGCCAAGATCGGCGATGTCAGCCGCGACGCCGCCTCCGTGAACGAGCGCGCCGCGGAGGTCAGGCAGGCGATCGCCGGCATGGCGGCGAATCTCGAACAGCTCCGGTCGGTTGTCGTCAGGACCGTGCGCGAGTCGACCGCTGCGGCTTAAGCAGGCGCCATCTGCCGCTGGTGCCCGAACCTGCGATCGTGCAATATAGCGCGGCACGGGGGCATCGTGGCTTTCATGACAGATCCGCAACTGCCGGCGGTCGCCGAGCCCGCTTATCTCACGACCGCACTGCGCAAGGCCGGCGCACTCGATCGCGGCGTCGTCCGCGAAGTGAAGGTGCTGCACCAGCGTGACACCCTCGTGTCGCACATCGTCCGGCTCGGCCTGCGTTATGTCGGGGAGTCCGACGGCGCCCCGCAATCGCTGATCCTGAAGACGGCGCACGCCGCCTTCGCCAAGACGCTGGCACATGGCGGGCGGCACGAGGTCGCGTTCTATACGCAGCTCGCGCCGAAAATGCCGCCGGGGCTCGTGCCGCGCGGCTTCGACGGGCATTTCGACGAGGAGGGTCAGACCTGGCATCTCCTGCTCGAGGACCTCACCGACAGCCATGAGATCGCGACGCAATGGCCGCTGCCGCCCGCGCGCGAGCAGGCGATGGCGATCGTCACGACGCTGGCCCGCATGCATGCGGCGTGGTGGGATCATGAAAGTCTCGGCGAAACCGTCGGTAGCTGGATGAGCACCGACGACAACGTGAGACTGATGGAGACGTTCGCCGGTCACTATGATCGTTTCGCCGATCTCCTTGGCGACCGTCTCAGCGAGGAGCGGCGCACCCTCTACCGCCGCTTCATCGAGCAGTCGGGCCGGTTGTCTCAGCGCTACCATTCACGCCGGCATCTCACCATTGCTCACGGCGATGCCCACATCTGGAATTTTCTGCTGCCGCGCGCGGGTGTCACGGATACCGTGCGCATTTTCGATTTCGACCAGTGGCGCACCAACGTGCCGACCGGCGACCTCGCCTATATGATAGCGACACAATGGTATCCGGAGCGCCGGCAGGCGCTCGAGCGGGCGCTGCTCAACCGCTATCACGAGACGCTGATCGCGCACGGTGTCAGCGGCTACACCCGCGGCGCGCTCGACCAGGACTATCGCCGGTCGGTGCTCTGGCACATTACCAAGCCGGTCTGGCAATGGAGCATCAACATCCCGCCGGTGATCTGGTGGAATAATCTGGAGCGCGTGATGATGGCGGTCGAGGATTTGGGTTGCGAGGAGTTTTTGTAACTGCTCGCGCCAAAAAATGGTGTCGTCCCGGCGAAGGCCGGGACCCATAACCCCAGAGAGAAGTTGTAGCGCGAGCTGCTAACTCCGAGTATTCGCCAAACCCAATCCTGTGGCTATGGGTCCCGGCCTTCGCCGGGACGACGGCGGAGATTGACGCTCCGGCACAACTACTCCATCACCGCATGTTCCGGCCCGGCCGCCTGCTTGCGCAGCGTGGCCTTGGTCGAGCCGATCAACAGAGCGAGCGGGATGGTGCAGAGGATGAAGAACATCACGAGCTGGTAGTCGTGCGCAAACGCGATGATCTGCGACTGCACGCTGACCATGCGATCGGCCATGGCGCGGCCGGCGTCGGTGGAGAGATTGATCATGCCACTGACGCTCGGCATCTGGAGCGCGTGGTTGAACGGGTTGATGTGCTCGGACAGGATCGCGTAGGTCTTGCGCGTGCCCTGCGTCAGCTGGGCGATGACGATGGAAATGCCGACCGAGCTCGCAACGTTGCGCATCAGGGTCAGCATCGCGGTACCGTCGGTGCGCAGCTGGTTCGACAGCGTCAGGAACGCCACAGTCGAGAGCGGCACGAAGACGAGGCCGAAGCCAAAGCCCTGGATGATGCTGACGGTCACGATCTCCGGCACCTGGGTCAGGTCGGTCCATCCCGTCATCTGGAACAGTGAGCCCGCGGTCAGCGCCAGGCCCGTGATGATCAGCGTGCGGGCCTCGAAATAGCGCATCATGCGGCCGACCAGCATCATGGCGAAGAAGGTGCCGAAGCCGCGGCTCGCCAGCAGCAGGCCGGCGGTGATGATGGGGTAGCCGATCACGTTCTGCATGTAGGGCGAGGCCAGCGCCATGGTCGAGAACAGCACGAGCCCCATCACGACCATGAACATGCAGCCGGTGACGAAGTTGCGGTCCCTGAAGAGCGCGAAGCGGATGAACGGCGTCGAGGTCGTGAAGGAATGCGCGATGAAGAAATAGAAGGCGACGGCCGAGACGATGAATTCCGCGATGATTTCACTCGATTCGAGCCAGCCCAATTGCTCGCCGCGGTCGAGCGCGAGCTGAAGCGAGCCGATCGCGACCGCCAGCGCCGCGAAGCCGAACCAGTCGAACTTGAGACTGAGATCCTTCCGGGTCTCGTCCATGAAGATGATCAGCCCGATCACGGTGATGGCGCCGAACGGCAGATTGACGAAGAACACCCAGTGCCAGGAATAGGTTTCGGTCAGCCAGGCGCCGAGCGATGGACCCATGATCGGTCCCATCATCACGCCCATGCCCCAGATCGACATCGCCTTGGCGCGCTCCTGCAGCGTGTAATAGTCGAGCATCACCGATTGCGACAGCGGCACCAGGGCGGCGCCGAACACGCCTTGCAGCAGGCGGAACAGCACCATCTGGTTGATGTCCTGCGCAAGCCCGCACAGCACCGACGCAAAGGTGAACCCGGCCGAGCAGATGATGAAGATGCGCTTGCGGCCGAAGCGGTTGGCGATCCAGCCCACCGGCGCCGTCATGATCGCGGCAGCGACGATGTAAGAGGTCAGCACCCAGTTGATCTGGTCCTGCGAGGCCGACAGCGTGCCCTGCATGTAGGGCAGGGCGACATTGGCGATGGTGGTGTCCAGCGCCTGCATGATGGTCGCCGTCATGGCGCAGATCGTCACCATGTTCCGGCGCAGGCCGGGGACCATCAGGCTGGCATTGGGGCCGGACATCGGATCGGTCCTTGTCTCAGTCTTTGTCTTAGTCTTTTTCCTGGCCCGCGGTCGCCGACAGGCCGAGCAGGCCGGCGAGCGAGCGCCGATGGCCGGTGTCGATGGTGGCGTAGACGCTCATGCCGGCCTTCAGCTTCCGCACGTATTTGTCGGTCTCGTCGAAATAGATGCGGATCGGCACGCGTTGCACCACCTTGACGAAATTGCCGGTGGCATTCTGCGGCGGCAGGATCGCGAATTGCGCGCCGGTGCCGGGCGAGAGCGAGCCGATCTTGCCCTTGAAGACGTGGTTCGGGAATGCGTCGACCTCGAGCGTGACCGGCTGCCCTTCGGTGACGTAGGTGAGGTCGCTTTCCTTCGGATTGGCGTCGACCCAGGGGTGGGCGACATCGATGATGGAGAACACCGGCGTGCCGGCGGTGACGTAGCGGCCGAGCTGAATCTGCTCGACCTGCGTCGCAACGCCGCCCATGGGTGCCCGCACGACGGCATGGTCGAGATTGCGCTCGGCATTGTCGAGCTTCGACTTGGCCTGTGCGTAAGCCGGGAATTTCTCCAGCGGCAGGTCGGTGTCGCCGAGTAGTTGCGTCTTGGCCGTCGAGATCTGCTGCTTGACGTATTGCGCGATGGAGCCGGACGTCACCAGCGCGTTCGCCGCGTTGTCGAGGTCGAGTTGCGAGCCGTAGCTGTTCTTCACCAGCGCCTGCTTGCGCTCGACGTCGCGCTGCTTCAGGTCGACGCCCCGCTGGGCGAGATCGAGCATGTCGCCGTAGATCTTGATGTTGGCGCGGAGATTGTCATAGGTCGACTGCGCCTGCATGAGCTGCGCTTTGGCATCGTCCACCGCGAGGCGGAACGGCACGGGGTCGATCTCGAACAGCTCGTCGCCCTGCTTGACGAGTTGACCCTCCCTGACGACGACCTTCTCGATCTTGCCGGAGATGTCGGGAGTCACCAGCACCTTCTGGGCGCCGACATAGGCGTCGTCGGTGCCGACGTAACGGCCGCCATTGAGATAGAAGGTGAAACCGGCAACTGCGACGACGATCGGCAGCACGACCAGGAGCAGGACGCGGCGATAGCGGCGCAGGCCCGCCACCAGGCGGCGGCGCGGATTGGTACCGGCTTTCTTGGTGGGCTTGCCGCCGTCGATCTTCTGCTCGGGCTGGAACTTGAGGACTTGATCAGCCATAGCGCTGCTCCTTACGCGCTTGTTCCGCTCCGCTGGTCTGGATCGCGGTACGCACGTTTTCCTTGATTGTTTCGAGCTGGGTGAGGAGGCGATGGGCGTCCGCCGGGGTAATGCCGTCGAGCGCGTTGGCCGTGAGTTCGGATTTCAGCCCGCTCATCCGTCCGAGCAACTGCCGCCCGGCCTTCTTCAGGTACAGCCGCTTGACGCGGCGGTCCGAAGGATCGCTGCGGCGCTCGATCCAGTTACTGCCGCAGAGCTTGTCGATCAGGCGCGTCAGCGTGATCGGCTGCACCTCGAGAAGCTCGGCGAGCTCCGACTGCTTCATGCCTTCGCTGCGCTCGACCTTGGCCAGCACCGCCCATTGCGCGCGGGTGATGCCGAAGCGCGAGGCCTCCTTGTCGGCGTAGACCCGCAACAGGCGATAGAGCTCGGCGAGCGTAAACAGGAAGTTCTGGTCCACGGGCCCGCGGCTCATGAGCATGGTCTCCAATAAGCTTGGGATATAATAAGCAAGCTTATGATTATTTCATGGCGGGTTAGCGGGACGCTGTCCCGCAGGACGAGCATGGCTGATCGCCGGTCCTGCTTTGGGTTCCCCATCAGAAATGCTAGAACGCCGGTCCCATGACCCTCGCAAAGCCGGCATTTCCCGCGCCCGACCACGATCACGGCCGCTGCACTGCGGATGCGCTGGCGCATGCCGAGGCTGTCTGCGAGCAGCGCGCGCAGAAATTCACGCCCATACGCCGCCATGTGCTGGGGGCGCTGCTCTCGAGCCACCGCCCGCTCGGCGCCTATGAGGTGATCGACGAGCTGGCGAAATCGATGCCGCGGCCGGCGCCGATCACGGTCTATCGTGCTCTCGATTTCTTGATGGCCAACGGCCTCGTGCACCGCATAGAAAGCCGCAACGCCTATCTCGCCTGCGCCGCCCACGACCATGACGCGACCTCGGCGGTAACGTTCCTGATCTGCGAGCGCTGTGGCCTGGTCGGTGAGATTCCGTCGGCGTCGTTCGCCAAGGAACTCAACGCCGCCGCGCGCAGCTCAGGCTTCGCGCCCAAATTGTCCGTGGTGGAAATCACGGGCGTCTGCGCGCATTGTCAGAAAGCTGCATAAAGCAACAACGGCGCAAAGCCGGTTTTTCAGGAAGAAATGTCCTCACCTCGAGCCATACCGTCCGCCGGTCGTCCCCTCAGCGCCGGCGCCATCGCCCTGATGCTCATGCTGTGCCTGACCTGGGGGTTCAACCAGATCGCGGTGAAGCTGGTGCTGCCGGACATTCCGCCGATGCTTCAGGCCACGATCCGCTCGATGGGCGCGCTGCCGGTGCTGTTCATCATCGGCACCTTGCGCGGCGTTAAATTCTTCGAACGCGACGGCACCTGGAAGCCCGGAATCATTGCCGGACTGATGTTCGGCATCGAGTTCGTGCTGATCTTCCAGGGCCTGCGCTTCACCCCGGCGTCGCGGGCGGTCGTGTTCCTCTACACCGCGCCGTTCTTCGTCGCGCTCGGCTCCTACCAGGTGCTCGGCGAGCGGCTTGGCGGCACGCAATGGCTGGGGCTCGCCATAAGCTTTGCCGGTGTCGCACTCGCGATTGGGGTGCCGCAGCCCAACGTCGATTCGCATGTTCTGCTCGGCGACCTCATGATCGTCGGCGGCGCCGCGCTGTGGGCGGCGACCACGCTGATCGCCAAGGGTACGCGGCTGCGCTTCGCGGCGCCGGAGAAGGCGCTGGGCTACCAGGTCGCGACCTCGATCCCGATCCTCGGCGCGGCCGCCTGGCTGTTCGGGGAGACCATCCCCCACATGCCATCGCCGCTGTCGCTGGTCCTGATGGCCTTCCAGGCGATCTGGGTGGTGGGAACCACGTTCACGCTTTGGTTCGCGCTGGTGAAGACCTATTCGGCCAGCAAATTGTCGGCTTTTACCTTCATCACCCCTTTGTTTGGCGTGGTGGGTAGCTATTTCATCATGCACGACACCCTGAGCCTGACATTCGGAGCCGCTGCGGTCCTTGTAATTGCTGGGCTTTTCCTGGTTAACCGTCCCAGCCAATCCGCTGCGGCGCCGCGTGATGCATTGCTGAACGTCACCAAAACCTGATATTTGGACGCCATGAACAAGCTCGAAAACACCATCGATTCCGACATCGCGGGGCCTGCGCCGCGTCATCACACCACCCAGGTCAAGGTCGGCGACGTTGCCGTCGGCGGCGGTGCGCCGATCGTCGTGCAGTCGATGACCAACACCGATACCGCCGATATCGACGGCACCATTGCCCAGGTCGCAGCGCTCGCGCGCGCCGGCTCCGAAATGGTCCGCATCACCGTCGACCGCGAGGAGGCCGCAGCCGCTGTTCCGCACATCCGCGACGGCCTGCTCAAGCGCGGCATCACCACGCCGCTGATCGGCGACTTCCACTATATCGGCCACAAGCTGCTCGCGGCCTATCCGGCCTGCGCCGAGGCGCTCGCCAAATATCGCATCAATCCCGGCAATGTCGGCTTCAAGGACAAGCGCGACACCCAGTTCGCCGACATCATCGAGATCGCCAACAAGAACAACAAGCCGGTCCGCATCGGCGCCAATTGGGGTTCGCTCGATCAGGAACTTCTGACCAGGCTGATGGATGAGAACACCGCCTCGGCCAATCCGCGTGATGCGCGCGCGGTGATGCGCGAAGCCATGGTGCAGTCGGCACTGCTCTCGGCGGCGCGCGCCGAAGAGCTCGGCATGCCCAAGGACCGCATCATCCTGTCGGCCAAGGTCTCGGCGGTGCAGGATCTGATCGCGGTCTACGAGGTTCTCGCCAGCCGTTCCGATTACGCGATCCATCTCGGCCTGACCGAGGCCGGCATGGGCACCAAGGGCATCGTTGCCTCCTCGGCCGCGCTCGGCATCCTGCTTCAACAGGGCATCGGCGATACCATCCGCATCTCGCTGACGCCGGAGCCCGGCGGCGACCGCACCCGTGAGGTGCAGGTCGGCCAGGAGCTCTTGCAGACCATGGGCTTCCGCACCTTCGTGCCGCTGGTTGCGGCATGCCCCGGCTGCGGCCGCACCACCTCGACCACATTCCAGGAGTTGGCCAGCTCGATCCAGGGTTTCATCCGCGACGAGATGCCGACCTGGAAAACGAAATATCCCGGCGTGGAAGAGCTCAACGTCGCCGTGATGGGCTGCATCGTCAACGGCCCCGGCGAATCCAAGCACGCCAATATCGGCATCTCGCTGCCGGGCACGGGCGAAGCGCCGGCTGCGCCGGTGTTCGTCGACGGCAAGAAGTTCCGGACCCTGCGCGGTCCGACCATCTCCGCCGACTTCAAGGCGCTCGTGATCGACTATATCGACCAGCGCTACGGCCAGGGCGCCAAGGTGCCGGTGACCGCGGCGGAGTAGTTTTACTCCGCGCGCGCTCCACCCACCGCTGTCATCCCGGCGAAGGCCGGGATCCATAACCCCAGGGGGCGGTTATGGCGCGGGATGGTGGTTACGGATCTTCGTCAAACTCGATCCTGTGGCTATGGGTCCCGACCTTCGTCGGGACGACACCGAGTTGCGGTGCAGATTGCACATCCCTAACCGCGCGCTACGATGCTCCCAATCAAACGATCGGGAGACACGTCATGAGCTCACTCGCCGGCAAGCAGGGCCCGCGCTATCGCCACACGGCGGAAGACGGCGCGCCTTACGAAACCATCGCGGTCGAAAAGCTCACGCCCATCATCGGCGCGGAAATCTCCGGCGTCGACATCGGCAAGCTCGTCTCGGACGATGCGCGCTCCAACCGGCAGATGGACGAGGTCCATCGCGCGCTTGCCGAAAACCTCGTGATCTTCTTCCGCGACCAGCACATCACGCCACAACAGCATCTCGCCTTCGGCCGCAAGTTCGGCGAGCTGCATTTTCATCCTGCGGCACCCCATGAGGACGAAGACCCGGCGCTGATGAAGATCTACGCCGACAAGAATTCGCCGCGCGCCAACGGCGAGGGCTGGCATTCCGACGTGTCCTGCGATCTCGAGCCGCCGATGGGTTCGATCCTCTATATCAAGCAGTGCCCGCCGCGCGGCGGCGATACGCTGTTCGCCAACATGTATGCGGCCTATGAGGCGCTGTCCGACCGCATGAAGGCCTATCTCGACGGCGTGACCGCGCTGCATGACGGCGAGCCGATCTATCGCGGCCTCTATGCAAACTACGGCGTCGCCGACCGCCCCGCCTACCCAAATGCCGAGCACCCCGTGGTGCGCACGCACCCGGTCACCGGCAAGAAAGCGCTCTACGTCAACCGCGGCTTCACCCGCCACATCAACGGCATCCCGCGTGATGAGAGCGACGCGATGCTCGCCTATCTCTACCAGCACGCCGAGAACCCGCTGTTCCAGTGCCGCTTCCGCTGGACCGAGAACGCCATCGCCTTCTGGGACAACCGCTGCGCCCAACACCGCGCGATGTGGGACTACTGGCCGCATACGCGCTCGGGCACGCGGGTGACGGTGAAGGGGGAGCGGCCGGTGTGACGTACGGCGCTCTAGGGTGGGCACGCTTCCGCCTTCGCTCTGCGAGCTACGGCGGACAAGTCGCTTTGCCCACGAAACCGTTCTTGCATTGACGTCTTCGCGCTGCCGCGCCAACCTTCCCAAAAACAAATCGGGAGGATTTCCATGCTCCGAGCCGAGGACAACAACTTCCTGACCGAGTCCGTCACCAGCAAGGCCAAGGACATTTCCGCGGTGATGCTGGAGCGTTTCGGTGACGTCGCGGGATTCGTCGGCCGACCGCGGATTGCGGCAGCGGAGTAGGGCTTGGGGCAACCGCGCAGCATCATTGCAAGGCTTGCCTTGCCGCTCGTCGCATCGATCTTGCTATCGTCGCTGGCGCCTGCTGACACCGGTCATGCTGCTGTCGCGCGAAAGATTGCAAAATCCAAGCGACCACAGTCGCCGGTCAAATGTGAGATGTCGAAATTCAGGATCGTCGTGGATGTCGGGCACACGCCGGACTCCTACGGCGCGTTGAGCGCGCGCAATGATCCGGAGTTCGGCTTCAACTTCCGGCTTGCGAGGCTCATCACGGCGAAGCTCAAGGCCGAGGGCTTTGCCGCAGCCCGCCTGCTCGTCACGGACGGCAAGGCGCGGCCGAGCCTGCTCAAACGCGTCAGCATCGCGAATGACGCCCGGGCCGATCTCTTCCTGTCGATCCATCACGACTCCGTGCCGGACAAGTTGCTCGAGACCTGGGAGTTCGACGGCGCGAACAGCTATTTCAGCGACCGCTTTTCCGGTCACTCGCTGTTCGTGTCCGAGCGTAATCCGCACTTCGCCACCAGCCTGATGCTGGCCCGGATGATCGGCAGACAGCTGAAAGAGCAGGACCTGCACTATGCCGGCCAATACACCCTGCCGGTGATGGGTCGCTACCGTCGCCAATTGCTCGACAAGGATGTCGGCGTCTACCGCTATGACGGGCTCGTCGTGCTCTCGCAAACCCGCAGCGCCGCCGTGCTGCTGGAGGCTGGCTCCATCATCAACCGCGACGAGGAAATGGCGATGAACTCGCCGGAGCGGCAGGAGATCATCGCGGGCGCTGTGGCAGCGGGGCTCGGGGAATTTTGCGCGAGGCGGTAGTTTGCCACAGTCGTCCTAACGAAGGCCAGGACCCGTTACCCCAGAGAGCAGTTGTGGCGCGACACCGGTAACCACGGGTCCTCGCCAAACTACTCCCTGTGGTAATGGGTCCCGGATCTGCGCGCGCTTTGGGCGCGCTTGTCCGGGACGACGGAGGGTTATAGCGGCCCTCCCCGATACTCCCGGTTCGCCAAGCTCGCCTCCTCCAGATCCAGATCGCGCTCGATCCGCCGCCGCGTCTCGTCGGTGATCTGGCCGTCGCGCAGCAGGTCGTGGATGAATTTGCGCTCGGCGGCGATTAGGTCGCGGGTCAGCGCGGTGCCGGCGGCGGAAACGTCGTGGTGGGTGGGATCGAGCGAGTCGGGAAGCTGGTTGACCCGGATCTCGTGGCGGGCGCGCAGCAGCCGCATCACCTCGTCCGACACGTCCTTCTCCTCGGTCAGAACGTCGAGCGACTTCAGGGCGGCATCGAGGGCCTGGCGGCGTGCCGCGATCTCGGCCTCGTGCTCGGCGACATGCTCGTTGCGACCGGCTTCCGCGACGCCGAGCCAGCGCACCACCGGTGGCAGCGTGAGGCCGACGCCGATCAGAGTGACGAAAATGACGCCGAAGGCGACGAACAGGATCAGGTCGCGAAACGGAAAGGCTTCACCGCCCGGCAGGGTGAACGGCAGCGCGAGCGCTGCCGCCAGCGACACCGCGCCGCGCACGCCGGTGAACGCAAGCACGAACGGCCATTGCCATGGCGGCGAGGGATCGCGCGTGCGCAGCGACTTGCTGAGCAGCCGCGGCAGATAGGTCGCGGGATAGAGCCAGGCGAAGCGCGCGATCACGACGACCGCCAGGACCACGGCGGTCGCGATCAGGATGTCGTCGAGCGGAAACGCCTTCGACTTTTCGTAGAGCGCGCGCATCTGGAATCCGGTGAGCAGGAACAGCAAGCCCTCGATCAGATAGATCACGAGGTCCCAGAAGAAGATTCCCTGCAGGCGCGTCGATGCCGAGATCAGCAGCGGGCCGTTCCAGCTCACATAGAGGCCACAGGCGACGGTGGCGATCACGCCGGAACCGCCGAGATGCTCGGGCAGCCAGTAGGAGACGTAGGGCGTGATCAGCGAAAGTGTCAGCTCGACCTGCGGATCCCCCGACCATTTGCGGAACCGCAAGGAGAGCCAGCCGACACCGATGCCGAAGGCGATCTCGCCAGCGACGATGAGCAAGAACTCGCCGCCCGCCAGAGGCAGCGAGAAATGCCCGACCATGATCGCGGCGAGCGCGAAGCGATAGAGGATCAGCGCGGTGGCATCATTCGCGAGCCCTTCGCCTTCGAGGATGACCATGAGCCTGCGCGGCATGTGCAGCCGGCGCGCGATCGCGAGCGGCGCCACCACGTCGGGCGGCGCTACGATGGCCCCGAGCAGGAAGCCGATCGTCCAGGGCAGGCCGATCAAATAGTGGGTGGCGGTTGCGACCAACGCCGCGGTGAAGATCACCGCGCCGACCGCGAGCAGCACGATCGGGCGAAGATTCTTTTTGAACTCGCGCCAGCTCATCGCGACGCTGGCCGAGTAGATCAGCGGCGGCAGCACCATCAGCAGCACCAGTTCCGGCGGCAGTTCGACCGGCGGCATGCCCGGCACGAAGGCGAGGCCGACACCGGAGAGCATCAGCAGAATGGCAGGCGCGATGTTGAAGCGGCGCGCGACAAGCGCGGTGCCGGCCAGCACGGCGAGCAGGATGAGAAAGGTCTGAAATTTCGCTTCGATCATGGCCTGTCTTGGCCCGGAAGCAACCGCAAGGTCAATGCGGCGCGGCTCACGCCAGCCGCTCAGCCACCATGCGGCCGATGCGTGCGAATACGGCTTCGAACTGTGCCGCATTCGGCGTGCCGCCCTGGGTGTAGGCCGCGATCAGGATCGGTGCATCGGGCTTCGTGTCGATTTTGGGCCAGACCACCGCGATATCGCCGGAGGCGTCCTTGCCGTTGTTGCCGGTCTTGTCGCCGATCTTCCAGCTTGCGGGGAGCCCGCCACGCAGCCGGTTCGCGCCGGTCTTGCAACCCACCATCCATTCCGTGAGTTGAGCACGCGAGGTCGGCGACAGCGCCTCGCCCGTCATCATCTGCCGCAGATTGCCTGCCATCGCCGCCGGCGTCGTGGTGTCGCGGGGATCGCCGGGCGGTGAGCGGTTGAGCTCGGGCTCGTTGTGGTCCAGCCGCGAGGTGGTGTCGCCGAGCGACCGCCAGAACGCGGTGAGTGCGGCAGGGCCGCCGATCCGCGCCAGCAACAAATTGGCGCAGGTGTTGTCGCTGAGCTCGACGATCGCCTTGCACATCTCGGTGACCGACATTGCGCCGCCGGCAATGTTTTGCTTGGCGACCGGTGCGTACTCCAGCAGGTCGGCCTTGCCGTAGGGGATCATGGCCGCAAGCTGCTCCTCGCCACGATCGACCCGCGCCAGTACGCAAGCCGCGAGCGAGGCCTTGAATGTCGAGCACATGACGAACCGCTCGTCGGTGCGCCAGGCGAGCTTTGCGCCGGTCGCGATGTTCTCGGCATAGACCCCGATCCGCCCGCCGCTCTCGCGCTCATAGGCTTCGAGTTCAGGCAGCGCGTCTGCGGCGAGCGCGGGGGAGGCGGCAATCCAGCACAGCGAGGCGAGCAGCGATCGGCGGTCGAGAAGCATGGGGGACCTTTTGGGCGGAGATGGAGGGGGAGGGAACGCAGCGTACGCTTCATCCGCAATGACGGAGGAGGCAGCGACGAGCGAGAGGCAAGCTCCCCTCACTCCCTCAGGTCATACCGATACGACTTCGACACGATCTGCCAGCCGTCGGCGAGCTTCATCGCCACCAGATAGTCGGTGAAAAAACGCGGCGGCAGCTGGCACCGGACCTTGATGAAGGCGGTCTTGTCGTCCGAACGGTCGATGGTGACGATGAAATCCTCGCGCGGCTTGCCTTCGGCCTTGCCGGAGGGACGCTTGCGCACGCGGTCGAGCCAGTCCGGCACGGTCAGCACCTGCAGCTCGCCCTTCTCGACCCAGCGCAAATCAGCAGAAGGATGGAAGATGGCGCCGAGTTTTTCGACATCGCCCTCGTAAAGTCCGTCGAAATAGGATTGCACGACGGCTTCGAGGCTCGAACGGTTCTGGCTCATGGTCATCCCTTTGAATGATGGCGCGGGCCGAACTTAGTCGTACGCATCAAAATGCGCTATGGGAGTGCGTACCATTTGCGCGAGGACACCGTGATGACCGGATCAGGGAATTCGAACGCTCGTATCCTGATCGGCGAATGCTACTGCCGCGCCGTGCGCTACGAGGTGGCGGACGCGTTCTCCTATGCGATGAACTGCCACTGCTCGAATTGCCGCCGCACCACCGGCGCCGCCTTCAAGCCGTTCGCCGGAATAACCCAGGACAAGCTGCGCATCGCCCATGGTGAAGACCAGCGCGTCATTTACGGCGACGACACCACCCATGACGCCCACTGCGCCCGCTGCGGCTCGCTGCTTTATTCCCGGGTGCGCGACGGGAAATGGGTCCATGTCGCCATGGGAACCCTGGTCGATGCCCCCTCGATCCGACCGAGCGCCCACATTTTCGTGGGCTCGAAGGCGCCCTGGCACGAGATTACGGACAATCTGCCTCAATATCGGGGCCACATCGGGGATACCTGAGGGAACCTGCGGCGCCCCTGTTTCTCGGCGAACCGCGACCGGACTGGCGCGACAAATAAAAGGGGTCTTTCGGCCTGCCGCCGGCGACACCTTCGTGACCTCCATCACAAGCGTCCGCGGCGGACCCTGCTAAGGCCATCCCAAAGGGGCTCGAACCGCCCTGAACTCGGAAGTCGTGTCATGCGCAACTTGCTCAGACTTTGCCCACTTCTCCTCGCGGTCGCGCTGCTATTCGGCGCGGGTCCCGCTTTCGCCGGGAAGCGCGTCGCGCTGGTGATCGCCAACTCGGCCTATCAGCACGCGCCGTCGCTTACGAACCCTGTCAATGACGGTTCGGTGATGGCCAGGACTCTGAAAGAGGCCGGCTTCGATATCGTCGATTCCCGGCACGATCTGTCGGCGCTGGACACGCGCCGCGTACTGCGCGAATTCGCCGACGGGACCCGCGATGCCGACATCGCCGTGGTCTATTATGCCGGCCACGGCATCGAGGTCGAAGGCTCGAACTATCTGATTCCTGTCGATGCCAAGCTGGAGCGTGACACCGACGTCTTTGACGAGGCGCTCTCCCTCGACCGCGTCCTGGTCGCGGTCGAACCGGCCAAGCAGCTTCGCCTGGTGATCCTGGATGCCTGCCGTGACAATCCGTTCGGCAAGACCATGAAGCGCACGGTCGCCTCGCGCAGCATCGGCCGCGGCCTCGCCCAGGTCGAGCCGACCAGCCCCAACACGCTGATCGCTTATTCGGCCAAGGCCGGCTTCACGGCGCAGGACGGCGACGGCGCCAACAGCCCCTTTACCGTGGCGCTGTCGAAGCATCTGACGACGCCGGGCCTCGACGTTCGCCGCGCCTTCGGATTCGTGCGTGACGACGTGCTCAAGTCGACCGGCAACAGGCAAGAGCCGTTCGTCTATGGCTCGCTCGGCGGCGAGGACGTGCCGCTGGTGCCGGTCAAGGGGACCGCTGCGGCTCCGGCAGCGCCCGCGGCGAACCCGCAAGCCGACGTCCGCCGCGATTACGAACTCGCGCTCCAGGTCGGCAACAGGCCGGCGTGGGATGCCTTCCTCGCCCAGCATCCCGACGGTTTCTATTCGAGCCTCGCCAAGCTTCAGCTCGACAAAATCGGCGCCGAGCAGGCTCATGCGGCGGCCACCGAGAAGGCGAAACAGGCCGAAGCCGAGCGCGATCGTCTTGCCGCGCTTGGCGCCCAGAAGGATGCGCAGGCCAAGGCAGCCGCCGATGCGAAGGCCGCAGAGCAGGTGCAGCTTGCCGCGCAGAAGGCCAAGGAGCAGGCGCAGCAGCAGGCAGCCGCCGCCGAGCAGCAGCGCGTCAACCTCGCTGCCGCGGCGCCGAGCGCTGTGCCTGCCAGCACGGCGAGCCCCGCAGGCACCAACGTCGCGTCGCTGACGCCGGCCACTGCGCCGGCCGATCTCAGCCGCTCGGTGCAGACCGAGCTTGGCCGCGTCGGCTGCTTCTCCGGCGCTGCCGAAGGCAACTGGACTACGTCCGCGCAGCGGTCGTTGTCGCAGTTCAACCGTTATGCCGGCACCAAGCTCGACGTGAAGGTGGCGAGCACCGATGCACTCGACACGGTCAAGTCAAAACAGTCACGCGTCTGTCCGCTGGTTTGCGAGCACGGCTTCAAGGCTGACGGCGACAAGTGCACCAAGATCGTCTGCGGCGCCGGCTCCGTGCTTAACGACGACAATGAATGCGAGAAGAAGCGTGCCGGAAAGCCTGCGACGGCCAAGCCTGCGACCGCCAAGCGTGACGATGGTGACGAGCGTCCCGCACGGCAGCGTCGTCAGGCCGGCGGATCGGCGGGCGGCTTTGGTGGCGCTGCCGGCATTGCTGCTGCCGCTGGCGCCGGCCGTCCCTCGAGTGGCGGGCAGATGTTCTGCAATAGCGGCGGCTGCCGTCCGGTCAACCGCGGCTGCCATCTCGAATATCGCGGCGGCGGCGGCCCCGGCAACGATGCCAATGCCGAGGTGTGTTATTAGGATCGCGGCGTCCCCACATGGTCGTCCTGGCTTTCGCCAGGACGATTCCATGCAAGTGAGTTCAGGTCGAGATCGCGCTCGCCGCGATGTTGACAGTTAGCGCCAGCAAGGCCGTGTTGTAGATGAATGACACGATGCCGTGCGCGGTGGCGGTGCGCCGGATGGTCTTGTCGGTGATGCCGACGTCGGAGACCTGCGCGGTCATGCCGATCACGAACGAGAAATAGACGAAGTCCCAATAATCGGCGTGGTCTTCCCTGTCGCCGCTGGGAAACTGAAGGCCGCCCGGCGTGGCGTGACGATAATAATCATGCGCGTAATGCAGCGCGAAAGTCGTGTGCACGGCGGCCCAGGACAGCGCGATGGTGGTGATCGCGATGGTCAGCGCCGCGGCGCCGCGGTGGACGCCGAGTTCGGCGACAATGGCTGCGATGCTGGCGAACGCACCGGTCGCCGTCACCAGCAGGATCACAAAGCGGCCGTCATCCTGCATCGCGGCGCTACGGCGGATGTGCTGGTGATCGTTGCAAAGCATCATTGCATAGACCAGCACGAGATAGACCGCGACCAGCGCATCCCAGCCAAGCACAAGCCGCGTCGTCAGCCGGGGTGAGCCCGGCACAAGCAGGCAGACGAGGATGCCGACACCAAGCGAGATGAACGTCCGCGGCCGCGCGTAGAGCACGCGCATCGGCCGCGACATCTGCCGGAAGCGGACGAGGACGGGATCTTCTTTGCCGCCTGTCGCCATCGATGCGCGTCAGTTCTTGCGTTCAGCCACGAAGCGCGCAGCCGCTCGCAGCACGGCGGCCCGATCGCCGAAGATCGACACGGCGCTGTCAGCCCGCGCGAGCAGGTCGCGGACGCGCTGCTTGGCGCCCTCGATGCCGAGCTGGGTGACGAAGGTGGTCTTGCCGAGCGCGGCGTCCTGGCCCGACGGCTTGCCGAGTGCAGCCGCATCGCCTTCGACGTCGAGCAGGTCGTCGGCGATCTGGAAGGCTTCGCCGAGTGCGCGGCCGTAATCGTCGAGCGCCTGATATTCCTTCTGCGAGGCCTGGCCGAGGATCGCGCCGGCGATGCAGCCGTAGCGCAGCAGAGCACCGGTCTTCATCTGCTGAAGACGGGCGACGTCCACCGGCTCGCGGTCGCCAAAGCGGCCTTCGCCGGCGAGATCGAGGATCTGGCCGCCGACCATGCCGCCGATGCCGGCGCAGCGCGCCAGAGCGCGGGTCAGCAAAAGCCGCACATTGGCGTCGCGATGGATCTCGTCGCGGGTGATGATGTCGAAGGCGAGGGTCAGGAGGCCGTCGCCGGCGAGGATCGCGGTGGCGTCGTCGGTTTTCTTGTGCAGGGTCGGACGGCCGCGGCGCAGGTCCGAATTGTCCATCGCCGGCAGATCGTCATGGATCAGCGAATAGCAGTGGATGCATTCGAGCGCCGCACCGGCGAGCAGCGCGGCTTCGCGGGGTACGCCGAACACGGCTGCGCTCTCGACCACCAGGAACGGCCGCAGGCGCTTACCGCCATTGAGGCTCGAATAGCGCATTGCGTCCATCAGTCGCTTGGGCCGGGCGATCTCATCGGGCAGGATGTCGTCCGACAGCAGGCGCCCGAGCAGGGCCTCGGTGTCATCAGCGGTCTTGTCCAGACGTTTGGCGAAATCGAACGGGGACGTGCCGGTCATCAAGAAGGGCTCCAGAACTAAAATTCGGCGGGACAATCCTTTATGCGCCCGCCTCAGTCAATCGTTTGGAAGGCCTAAAAAGTGCTGGAAAAGGCCCGAATTATCACAGACTTAATGCCGGGCCCGTGGCCGCGTTTCGTTCTGCGCCGGAAAGGTTGATTTGCGCGTCGTCAAAACCCTTCTCCTGGTGCTCGCGGTCGCGGCTCTCGCACCCTATGTGATCGCGCCGTTCTACCGCACCGGCCATCCCGTTTCGACGCTGATGGCCTGGCGCTCGCTCCGCGGCGCTCCGATGCAGCGGGAATGGATCGATCTGGCGGCGATGTCGCCCTCACTGCCGCGCTCGGTGGTGGCGGCCGAGGATGCCCATTTCTGCAAGCACCACGGCATCGACTGGGGCGCACTGCGTGAGGCCATCGACGACGCGAAGGAGGACGGCACGCCGTTCCGGGGCGCCTCCACCATCACCCAGCAGGTGGCGAAAAACCTGTTCCTCTGGCAGGGGCGGGATTTCGTCCGCAAGGCGCTGGAATTTCCGCTGGCGCTGTGGATCGATTTCGTCCTGCCCAAGGCGCGGATCCTGGAGATTTACCTCAACATCGCCGAGCTCGGCCCGCAGGGCCAGTTTGGGGTGGAGGCGGCCAGCGCCTATGCCTTCGGCAAGTCGGCGGCGAACCTCTCCCCCCGGGAGGCGGCGCTTCTGGCCTCGATCCTGCCGAATCCGGTCAAACGCAGCGCCAGGACGCCGGGACCGGGCGTCAGGCGGCTGGCCGGGACCTATGTGGCGAGGGCGCAGGCCAGCTCGCTTTCGACCTGCTGGCGGGAAAATCGCTGATTTTGAGCCCATTCCGGGCGTATTTTCCGGCCCAGAGCCCTAGATTTAAGGCCAGCCTTCCTCTATAAGCCCGGCCTTGACTGGCATTCAGCTCGCCTCGGTTTGCGGGTGCTGAGCCGTCCCCTCGCGGACGATGCCCTGATGACACCAATCCCTAGAGGATACTGAAATGGCCGTTCCGAGAAGAAAAACCTCGCCGTCGCGCCGTGGCATGCGCCGCTCGGCTGACGCCATCAAGAAGCCGACCTATGTGGAAGACAAGGATTCAGGCGAGCTCCGTCGTCCGCACCATCTCGACCTCAAGACCGGCATGTACAAGGGCCGTCAGGTCCTGAAGAAGAAAGAGTCCTGAGTTAAGGACCTTTCTTTGGGCAGGACGATCGGCCTGCCTGATTTCGGCCAACCCATGAGATATGACGGTGACGGCGGCGGAGCGAATGCTTCGCCGCCGCATTGTCCTGTCTGGATATCTTGATCGAGAAGGCATTTCGCCGATGGTCGGTTTCCCACTGCTCCTGATCCCGCTCGCGGTCTACAACATCATCGCCTTCCTGATGCCGAGCGTGTCCTTTACGGACGTGCTGTTCAAGGTGCCGATGATCACGGGCGAGACCTGGCCGGTCACGCTTGCCGACGTGATGCTCGCGCTCGGCGTCGTGCTATTGCTGCTCGAGGTGGTCAAGGGCGCGCGGCCCGGCTCGAAATTCCTGATGGATCATTTGCTGTCGCTGATCGTGTTCGGCGCGGCAGCGGCCGAATTCGCGATGTGGCCCAAATTCGGCAACTCCACCTATTTCCTTCTGGTGCTGCTCGCCATGGCCGATTTCCTCGGCGGCATCGCCCAGCGCACGCGCCGCCGCGTCGCCTATGTCGCCGAGACTGTGCCGACACCGCGCAAGGCCAAGCGCCGGGCTGAAGGGGCGGTCGATGAAGCGGTCGTCGAGCCCAAGTTCGAGCCGGTCTCTGCGCCAGCGGTGCCGCCCGCATCCGCGCCTTCCGCGCAGTCGGTCGCCGAATCCGTGCTGATGGATCAGCCCGCGCCGAAGCCGGTTCAGAGTACGTCCTCGCCGGAAATCCCCTCGCCGCATCTTCAGCCCGGCAACGGCACGCCGTCGTCTCCCGACGCGCCCCGCTGATCTACCTCAAGCCACCTGCCGCGTGCGCGCGGTGACGCTCGGAAGCGGGCGCTTGCTGCCGTAGGCTACCTGCGCATCCTCGGAAGACGCGCGGCGGAGCCGACCCGTCTGGGGCAGGTGCTCGGCATTGGCGATGAGCTGGGTGACGAAGCTGGGATCGGGGCGCGGCAGCGGCGCCTTGTGGGCCCACTGCAAAATCGGCATCAGCGGCACCAGGGCCGTGCCTGTGCCGTTGTCCGCCACGTCCAATCGATCAGTACTCAACATCGCAATCACCGTTGGACCGGCGAAGATTGTCGCGTTTCGAGACGCTGGCGCCGGTGCGTGTCATGTACTCGCAAGGCCTATGCCGGGCGGGCCGGTTTGGTTCCTGCGCGTGAGGAAACGTGGTTTCCAAATTGTTTATCAACTTTGCCTAGGGTCGGGGGCGAATCTGGCTTTATCTTGTGCCGACTCAGGACTCCCCCGCTGTCCCGAAACGAGGCGATTTTGACCCCCGCATTGCCGCAAGCCTCCGACATCATGGCCGCCCTCGGCCAGGCCGTGTTCGCCTGGGACATCGCCAACGATGCCATCGTCTGGGGTGAGCAGGTCAGCGCCATCTTCCCCGGGATTCCCGCCGAGCGGCTGGCCACCGGCGCCGAATTCGCCAAGCTGATCGAGCCCGCGCAATCGCTGCGGACCGCGGCGCTGGCGCAGACCTCCGCCGTGCATGGCGCCGACGGCACGCCCTACCGGGTCGAGTACGGCGTGCGCATGAGCGCTGCCGATCCCGTGGTCTGGATCGAGGAGACCGGCCGCTGGTTCTCGGGTCCCGACGGCCGCCCGGTGCGTGCGATCGGCTCCGTCCGCATCAACAATGAGCGCCACGCCCGCGACGAGGAACTGACGAAGCTCGCCCGGCTCGATCCGCTGACCGGCGAGCTCAATCGCTCGCATCTGATCGCGGCGCTGGCCGAGGCGATCGAGGAGACGACCCGTTTCCGCTCGACCGCGGCCTTCATGCTGGTCGGCATCGATCATCTCGCGCGAGTCAACGACGCCTTCGGGTTCGATGTCGCGGATGCCGTGATCCTCGACGTCGCCAAGCGCATCCGCGCGCGCCTGCGCGGCGGCGATGTGCTCGGCCGCTTCTCCGGCAACAAGTTCGGCCTGATCCTGAAGAACTGCACCGTCGACGACATGAACGTTGCCGCCGAGCGCTTCCTCGCCGGCATCCGCGACGAGGTGGTGCCGACCAAATCCGGCCCGGTGTCGGTCACCGCCTCGATCGGCGCGGTCAGCGTGCCGCGCTATGCCCGCAATACCGACGAGGCCGTCAATCGCGCCCATGAGACGCTGGACGCCGCGAAACAACGCCGCATCGGCTCGTTCGCCACCTGGCGCCCGGATGCCGCGCGCGACGCCCAGCGCCGCGTCAACATCCGCGTCACTGACGAGATCGTCACCGCGCTGAACGAGCGCCGTATCAAGCTCGCCTATGAGCCGGTGGTCTCGGCCGCCTCGCGCGAACGCGCGTTCCACGAATGCCTGGTGCGGATGGACCAGGGCGACGGCCAGGTGCTGCTCGCGCCCGACATCGTGCCGGTCGCCGAGCGGCTCGGCCTGATCCGCCTGGTCGATCACCGCGTGCTCGAGCTCGTGGTCGCCGAGCTCGCCGCCGCACCCGACATCCGCCTCAGCCTCAACATCTCGCCTGATACGACAATGGATCCGGACTGGTGGGCCGGTATCGAATCACTGATGCAGGCGCATCCCGGCGTTGCCGAGCGGCTGATCGTCGAGATCACCGAAACGGTCGCGATCCAGGACATCGATGACGTCCGCGCTTTCGTCGGCCGCTTGAAGCATTTCGGTAGCCGCATCGCCATCGACGATTTCGGCGCCGGCTATACCTCGTTCCGCAATTTGCGCAAGCTCGGCGTGGATATCGTGAAGATCGACGGCGCCTTCGTGCAGAACATCACCCATTCCGTCGACGACCGCGCCTTCGTGCAGACCCTGATCGACCTCGCCCGCCGCCTCGACATCAAGACGGTGGCCGAATGGGTGCAGGACGACGAGGCAGCAAACATGCTGCGCGACTGGGGCTGCGACTACATCCAGGGCCGCCTGATCGGGCTTGCGTCGGCCGACCGCCCGTGGGGCGCGTCGCCGGATAATTTGCTGCCGGCGGTAAGCTGAGACATCGTCACGCCACGCGCCGAACTGCGTTCAAGGTCTCGATAACCCGGTCGACTTCCGCCGCCGGGCAGGGCTTGCCGAAATAATATCCTTGCACGGCCGTGCAGCCGCATTCGCGCACGAAATCGAGTTGCTCCACCGTCTCGACGCCCTCCGCCGTGGTCTCGACGCCGAGCACCGAGCCGAGGCTGGCGATGGTGCGGACGATGGCGACGCTTTCCGGGCTTTCGCCGAGCGTGCCGACGAAAGAGCGGTCGATCTTGATGCGGTCGAACGGAAATTTGCGCAGATAGCTCAGCGATGAATAGCCGACGCCGAAATCGTCGAGGCTGACGCGCACCCCTAAGGCGCGGAGTTGGTGCAGGATCTCGATCGTCGCCTCGCTGTCGTCGAGCAGCGCCGTCTCGGTGACCTCGAGCTCGAGCCGCTGCGGCGGCAGGCCGGCCTCCGCAAGTGCGCTTGTGACCATCGCCACCAGCCCGCGCGAGCGGAACTGCACCGGCGACAGGTTCACCGCGACGGTGACATCGCGCCAGGACACGGCAGTCGCGCACGCCGTGCGCAGCACCCATTCGCCGATCGGAACGATCAACCCGTTCTCTTCCGCGATCGGGATGAATTCGGCCGGTGAGACGAAGCCGCGCGATGGATGTTTCCAGCGCAGCAGCGCCTCGAAGCCGGTGAGCTCGGTCGAGTCGAGCCGCACCTGCGGCTGGAACACCAGGTGGAATTCTCGTGCCTCCAGCGCGCCGCGCAGGTCGTGCTCCAGCGCGTGCCGGCTCCGGGCCTCTTCCTCCATCTCGGGCTCGAACAGCTGATAGGCGCCGCGCCCCTTGGCCTTGGCCTGGTACAGCGCGAGGTCGGCGCATTTCATCAGCTCGTCGGCATCGAGCCCGTGCTCGGGCGCGATTGCGATGCCGACGGAGACGCCGACATGGATCGACTGGTTCTCCAGCGGCGGCGGGTGACCGATCACCTCAACCAGGCGTCGTGCGAGCTTTTCCGCCGATTGCGGCTGCGGTCCGCGCTGGAGAACGGCGAATTCGTCGCCACCGAGCCGCGCGACGGTGTCGTGCTCGCCGACGTACTCCTTCAGCCGCGCCGCGACCCAGCGCAACAGCCGGTCGCCGGCCGCGTGGCCGAGGCGGTCGTTGACGGTCTTGAAATTGTCGAGGTCGAAGCACAGCACCGCCATCGCGCCGCCGGCGATCGCGACCTGGTTCAGCCCCTCGCCCATCTTCTCGCGGAACAGCGTGCGATTGGGCAGGTCGGTGAGCGAATCGTGCCGCGCCATGTGCGCGACGCGGGCCTGGGCCTTGTGGCGCTCGGTGACGTCCTCATAGGTGACGACCCAGCCGCCGTGCTCCATTCGCTTGTGATTGAGCTTGATGATGCGGCCGTCGCTCAAATGGCGGTGCAGCGTGTGCTCGCCCTCGCGCAGCCTCTCGACATAGTCGGCATAGAGCCGCGCGGCACTGGTATTTGGATGGATGCCGAGCTCGCAGCTGTGCTCCATGATCTCGCGCGTCGACACACCCGGTTTCACCACGTCGGGCGACAGCCCGTGCATCTCGATATAGCGCCGATTGCAGACGATCACGCGCAGGCTCGAATCGAGCATGCACAGGCCCTGGCTCATGTTGTTCAGGGCCGCGTCGAAGCGCCGATACTGCTCGCTCAACTCCTCGACTGCGTGCTCGCGCTCGGTGATGTCCTCATAGGTGGCGACGAAACCGCCCTCGGCCAGCGCGCAGTAGCGCACCGAGATCATGGTGTCGTTCGACATGCGCCGGCGCATCGGCGAGGAGTCGCGGTCGGCGATCCTCGCGCTGGCGGCTTCCAGGAGCTGTTGCGGACTATATTCGGATGAGAACGCGCCGTTCGCCATCGAGCGCTCGATCAGCTCGGCGAGATGCGTGCCGGGTTTGGTCTCCTCCGGCGACAGCCCGTAGATCTTGCGATAGGTGGTGTTGCAGACGCGCAGGCGCATGTCGCTGTCGAAGAAGGCGAGCCCGTGCGCCATGTTCTCCAGAGCCGCATCGAGGATGAAGTTCTGTTGCCTCAGCGTCTCCTCGTATTGCAGCCGTTCGGTGACGTCTTCGTGTACCGTCACCCAGCCGCCGTCGGGCAGGAAACGGGAGACCGCCTGCACCATCCGTCCGTCATAGCGCATCACCAGCAGGGTTTTCGCTTTCCTGGTGCGCACGTCCTTCAGCCTGGTGTCGTGGAATTCCTCGGCCGACATCCCTGGCAGGTTGCCGCGCGAAAGCCAGTGATCGATGGCCTTGCCGTGCGTGACGCCCGGCTTCACGATTTCCGGGTCGAGGTTGTAGAGGTTCAGAAAACGTTCGTTGCAGACGACGACGCGGCTGTCGGAATCATACATGATGAGCCCGTGCGACATGTTCGCGAGTGCGTGCTGGCTGCGCTCGGTCTGCACGCGCAGCTCCGCCTCAAGTCGGGCGAGGCGGCTGACGTCGTCGCAGATCGTCATCCAGCCGCCGCCGGGAAGCGGCTTCAGCTCGAGTGCCATGACGAGGCCGCTCGCCAGATGCTGCTCGGTCCGGAACGGCTGGCCGTCCGCGATCAGCTTCATCCGCCTGGTATAGAGCGCCTCGAGCTCGCCCGCCGGGAAGTTGCCGAGCGCTGCGCTATGAGCGAGCACGTCGCGATAGCTCGTGCCGACCCGCACGATCTCGGTCGACATATTGAACAGCGTGAGGTAGCGCTGATTGACCAGCACGATCCGGTTGGCCACGTCGTAGACGCAGACGCCTTGCTCCATGTGGTCGAGCGCAAGCTGGCTCAGCCCGACGAGGGCCTTCGGGCCCTCTTCGCGGCGTGCATCAAGCTCGTTGTCGCGGATCGACGTCATGGGGCGGCTGGGTCTCGGCGGGCAATAGACTTAACGCAACGGAATTCAGTCGCCGAGGGTAGCGAAGAGGCGGGAAAATTCCCTTAAGCGCCGTAGTTTACGGAGGGTGACTGGCGATGCAGAGTCGTGTGCCTCGGACGCGGGAACGCGCAACAATCCGCCGGGACGACAGTGAATGCTCGGCCCGGGCGACCTACGGCCCGTAAAGGACGAGCTCCGTATCCGTGAGGTCGGCGAGCTGCGGCCGGTGCGGGCCCTTGAAATACTTGCGGCCGCGCCGCTCGGTGTAGATGCCGACGAGGCCGGGAACCGGGCCGTTGGAATCGATGGCGACGGCGATCTTGCCGAGCCGCAGCAGCAGCCGGCCGATGCGGCCTGCACATTCGGCGTATTCGGCGGCGCTGCGGCAGTAGATCAGCTTCATCGCGGGCGGCGCAATGAAGCCGCGGCGGATGCGCACCGGTTGCAGGATGAAGGGAAACGTTCCATTCGGCGTGCGGCAGACGAGGCTGAGGCAATTGTAGCGCGCATGCCGCGTCAAGAGCTCGGTCTCCGCGTCTGAAAGCCCGTCGATCGTCTTGGCGTGCTGCGAGATGACCTCGATCTTGCTCCAGCGCGGGACGCGCGCCAGCGCAGGTACCGAAAAGAATATGCCGCGACAATAGGCGCGAAAGCCCTGCGTCTCGATGATGGGCCAGGTCCACGGCGCCGGGCTGATGTTGAGATAGGTGACGTCCTTGTGCCGCTGCGCGATCTTGGTCAGCAGCGGCGCGTAGTTGCGGTAGGCCGGATCGACGTACCAGCTCGACAAATTGCACTGGATGGCGGTCTCATCGCCGTCCTTCCGCGCCGTGTAGATCAGCAGCAGCACGCCGACCGGCGTGCCGTCATTGTCGAGCATGTAGCCGAAGCGCGGGTAGCCTTCCGGCACCGGCCGGAAGGCTTGCCGGCGCAGGCCCTGGATCCAGTAGTTGCGCGAGCGGCCGACGAAGCCGCGCGTCAGCAAATCCGCGACCGCCTCAACGTCGGATTCGGTGATCTCGCGGCATCGGACCTTGGTATGGATCACGCTCGTCTTTCCCGTGGAAATGACCGGCCTCGTTCTGTTAGCGCCAGCCTTCGCCATGGGCATCGGCCGCGGTCTGCGGCTGCAGGCCCACGATCTCACGCACCTTGGCGGGCCAGGCGGAAAGGTCGGTGCCGTGGGTGTGGAACATGGCGACGGCCAGGCGGTCCATGCCGAAGGCGACGCAGCCGGTGTGGGCCGGCTCGCCATTGGCGTCCTGGATGTCCCAGGTCGTGCCGAAATGCTCGCGGTGATAGTTGAAGCTCATGCAGGCGGTCGGCTGCTCTTCCGAGCGCAGCGGGATCAGCAGTTCGAACTTGAGCTGCTGCTGCTTCTGGCTCACCGCCTTCATCTGACCGACGCGGCCGAAGAACGGATCGCTGGCATAGTCGACGCGAAAGGTGAGACCGAGATCGGTCGCGATCGCCTGCGCGCGCACCATCCAGCGCTCGCGGAAATCGGCGACGTCATCGGGGCTGCCGATGCAGACATACTCGCGCATCCGGAACGATTGCAGCCGGTCGAGATGCTTCGACGGCTCGCGGCGGAAGCAGTCGGCGGCGACGTCGAAACGCAGGCCACCCTTCGGCAACTGGCCGCGGCTCGCCGCGATCGGATAGACGGGATAGCAGGCCGCCGGCGACAGCACGAGGTCTGCCGGCGAGAGCGAGCTGGTCCAGTCGCCGCCGGCATCGAAGCGGCTTACCGCGGCGTTGATCTCGCGCTCGGTGCCGTGCAGGCCGCAGACGCAGCCGAGCAGGTTCGGAAAGCTCTTGAGGTAGCCGGACTTCTCGAGCTGGGCGCGACTCATCACCGGCGGGAAGCGCATCACTTCGGTGCCGGCTTCGCGATGGCTCGTGATCAGTGCGGCGAGCCGCTCGACGATGCCCTCATAAAGCGCGGTGCGGGCGTAGACGCCGTCCGAGCCCATGGAGTGGAACAGCTTGTCGGCGAGGTGATCAAGCGGATCCGCGATTTGCGGGGCGGTCTCGGGCGAATTGGGGAGGACGGCAATGTTCATGGTTCGATGTCCTGCTATCTCAAAATTGTTCTTGTTGGTTTGGTCGCCAAGATACGTCAGTCACGCCAAGGCACGTCAGTCACGAAAAGGCACGTCAGTCACGAAGGCTCAAGGGCACGCCGCTCATCAGCGTCGACGTCGCGGCATTGGCGAGAATGCGGTCGTTGTTGATCATGATCGGCGACGACAGCACGTCGCGCAGATGGCGGCCCATGGTGAACTCACCGTCGTTGCGGTAACCGGAGAGGCCTGCGGTACGCATCGCATGCATCACGGTCTCGACCGCGAGCTCGGACGCCTGCACCTTCAACAGCGTGATCGAAGACTGGAAGTCGAGCGAGCCGAGCGCACGTTCGTCGTGTTCGGCGCGGGCAAAGGCGTCGATATTGGCTGATATCAGCGCCCGCAGCTTGGCCAGCGACATCTTGGCGGCGGTGAAATGCGCGGCCGCCGGCGGCATCTGGCCGCCTGAGGTGCGGGCCGCCTTGCGGACGAAGGCTTGCGCACGCGTGACCGCGGCAGCGGCGATACCAGCCCAGGCCGAAGACCAGCACAGATGCGCGAACGGCGTCATGGTCTGGGCGTGGATCTTGTCGTAGGATTCCGGGAAGACGCGGTCGGCGGGGCAGTCGACCTTCAACTCGAAACCGGTCGAACAGGTGCCGCGCATGCCGAGCGTTTCCCAGCCCAGCGTCCGCTTCAGCGAATAATCGTCCTTGGCGAGCGCCAGCAGCACCTGGTCAGACGCAGAAGCATCGGTGGCGCGGCGGGCGATGGTGACGAGGCCGTCGGCCTCGGCGCCGTAGGAGATCACGGTGGCGTCGCGCACGAGCGAGACGGTGTCGCCGGCGTGGTCGACCGCAGCCGCGCTGGTGCGGATGTTGCCGCCGTTCTGGCCTTCGGTGGTGGAGGAGGCGAGTAGCCACTGGTCGCGCGCGACCCGGCGCATCATGGTTTCCATCCAGGGAATGCCGTGGCCGTGCCTGACGACGCAGGCGACCTTTGTCGTGTGCATCGCGTAGATCATCGCCGTGGAGGCGCAGGCGCGTCCGAGCGTATAGCAGATGTCGGTGACGTCGTGGATCGAGGCACCGAAGCCGCCGAACTCGACCGGGATCATGACGCCGAGCAGCTTTTGCTCACGCGCGACCTCGAAAGCCTTGTGGGGGAAGCGGGCGTCGCGATCGACCCCGTCTGCGTCGGCAGCCGCCGCAGCGGCGGTTCGGGCGGCGCGTTCGATGAGGGAGGGACCCTGCTCGAGAAAGCTCGTCTGTGTCTCGTCGACAGTGAGGACTGCTTCACGCACGTTCATACTCGTCCGCCTCCGGTTTGCCGTTCGAGATCGTCGGCATCATTCGCGATGCCGTAAGCGATCCTCCGACCATCTTTGCTTATGAGACGAGGCTACGGATTTAATTCAAATTCGTCGATGAAATAGAGGGTAAACAAAACCCAATTCCGAACAGACAGTTAAGGTCCGGTTGTTTGCATCGCCCGAATCTCCGCGGTCGCGTTAGGGATCTGTAAGAGGCCGAAAATCCAGACAATCTGAGTCATCGTTTACTAAGAAACGCGAAGTAATGCTGACGCCCATTGCGGGATCGGGCCGCCGTGCCCATCGTAGCCGGCAACCGGTCCGACCTTTGTCGACAGATGGGAATTTACCGATGCAGGCCTTCGACACCGAATTGCGCAGTCGCATCATCAAGCTGGTGAAGGGCATCCTTGCACAGAACTCGCTCACCGCTGACGTCACGCCGCAGGCCAAGCTCGTCGATGCCGGCCTGACCTCGATGGACATGGTCAATCTGATGCTCGGCGTCGAAGCCGAGTTCGACTTCACGATTCCCCAGTCCGAGATCACACCGGAAAACTTCCAGTCCGTCGAGACGCTGGAGCGTATGGTCGCGTCCCAGCTGCAGCAGGCGACGGCGGCCTAGTCCGGCGCGCTGCCGCCTCTTCCTGACCGCACTTTCCGTCCCGTCACCCCCGTTCCAAAACCGACGTAAAACTGGCATAGCTTCTCCACGGGATTGCGCTGGCGCGAACGGGGTGGAGCAGGCATGACGCAGGCGGTATTGGGCATCATCGGTGGCTCCGGCATCTACGATCTGCCGGGACTGGAGAACGCTCGCGAGGAGGTGATCAAGAGCCCCTGGGGCGAGCCATCGGCGCCCCCGCGGCGCGGCTCCATTGCCGGCCTGCCGATCGTGTTCCTGCCACGCCACGACAAGGGCCACCGGCTGTCGCCCTCCGACATCAACTATCGCGCCAATATCGACATCCTGAAGCGCGCCGGCGTCACCGACCTGATCTCGCTGTCGGCCTGCGGCTCGTTCAGGGAGGAACTGTCGCCGGGCACCTTCGTTCTCGTCGACCAGTTCGTCGACCGCACCCACAAGCGCGAGAGCTCGTTCTTCGGCAGGGGATGCGTCGCGCATGTGTCGATGGCGCACCCGGTTTCGCCGCGCTTACGTATTCATCTTGCCGCGGCCGCTGAAGCCGAGGGCATCGCGTTTGCGCGCGGCGGCACTTATGTCTGCATGGAGGGACCGCAATTCTCCACCTATGCGGAAAGCATGACCTACAAGACGCTGGGCTATTCCGTAATCGGCATGACCAACATGCCTGAAGCGAAACTCGCGCGAGAGGCCGAGATTTGCTATGCCACCGTCGCGATGGTGACGGATTTCGATTGCTGGCATCCCGATCACGACGCCGTCACCGTGCAGGACATCATCCGCGTGCTGACCTCGAATGCCGACAAGGCAAAGGCGCTGGTGGCAGGGCTGGCGAAAGACTTCCCGCGCGAGCATGAGCCGTGCCCGATCGGTTCGGACCGCGCGCTCGATACCGCGCTCATCACTGCGCCCGAGGCGCGCGATCCCGAGCTTTTGAGGAAGCTCGATGCGGTGGCCGGGCGCATCCTGCGGGCGTGATACGAAAGGCAGAATGCCATGAAGGTCGACGGCAAGCATTTCCGCAGCATCTGGCGTGAGCGCGACGGCTGGTCGGTCGGAGCGATCGACCAGCGCCGGCTGCCGCATGAGTTCGTCGTCGCAAAGTTGACCTCATGCGAGGACGCTGCCCTGGCCATCCGCGACATGCTGGTGCGCGGTGCGCCGCTGATCGGCGCGACCGCAGCCTACGGCATGGCGCTCGCGATGCGCGAGGATGCCTCCGACGCCGGCCTGAAGCGCGCTTACGACACGCTTGTGGTGGCGCGACCGACCGCGATCAATCTGAAATGGGCGCTGGACGAGATGCGCACGACGCTCGCGCCGATCGATTCGCCGGAGCGGGCGGAAGCTGCCTATGCGCGCGCCGACGAGATCGTCGAGCAGGACGTCGAGATCAACCGTGGCATCGCCGGCAATGGCCTGAAACTCATCGAGGCGATCGTCGCAAAGAAGAAGCCGGGCGAGACCGTCAACGTGCTGACCCATTGCAATGCCGGCTGGCTTGCGACCGTCGACTGGGGCACGGCGACGGCGCCGATTTATCTGGCGCATGAGCGCGGCATCAAGATCCATGTCTGGGTCGACGAGACGCGTCCGCGCAATCAGGGCGCTTCGCTCACGGCCTGGGAGCTCGGCCATCACGGCGTGCCGCATACCGTGATCCCCGACAATACCGGCGGACATCTGATGCAGCATGGCATGGTCGATCTCGCCATCGTCGGCACCGATCGCGTTGCCGCCAATGGCGACGTCTGCAACAAGATCGGCACGTATTTGAAGGCGCTTGCCGCGCACGACAATAACGTGCCGTTCTACGTCGCGCTGCCGTCGCCGACGATCGATTTTGCCGTCGATGACGGCATCCGGGATATCCCGATCGAGCAGCGCAGCGGCACGGAGGTCACCGACATGACCGGCCGCACCGCAGACGGAAGGCTTGAGACGGTGCGGATTGTGCCGGAGGGCTCGCCGGTCGCGAACTATGCCTTCGACGTGACCCCGGCGCGGCTCGTCACCGGCCTCATCACTGAGCGCGGCGTACTGAAACCCGACCGCGCCTCGCTCGCCGCGGCGTTTCCGGAGCGGATCGCTACGGCGGAGTAGGATGTGTAATCCCTCACCCTGAGGAGCCGCGCTTGCGCGGCGTCTCGAAGGGCGAGGAGCCCGGTGGGGCTTTCATCCTTCGAGACGCGCGCAAAGGCGCGCTCCTCAGGATGAGGGTTGTGAGCGTCGCTAGCTCAGCTTTAATCCCGTCGCGGCTTCCAGTTCGGCGATCGCCTGCGCGCCGCTGGTGACCTTGATCGTCGTCATGCCCATCTCGCGCGCTGGCTTCAGATTGACGCCGAGATCGTCGAGATAGACGCAATTCTTCGGATTGGCGTTGAGCGTCTCGACCATCATCTTGTAGATGCGCGGGTCGGGCTTGCGCAGGCCGATCTTGGCGGACTCGATGACATGGTCGAACAATACCATCACCTCGGCGACATAGAGTGAGCGCCCGGTCATGCTGCCGATCGCATTGGCCGGCAGATTGTTGGTAATGCAGCCGGTCTTGAACTGCGCCTTGATGTGCTTCAGCGCTTCGACCATCTCGGGGCGCAGATCGCCCTGAAGCAGTGGCAGGACGTCACGCCCGCGCACTTCCGCGCCGAGCGTGAGTGACTCCGTCGCGAACAGCTTGTCGAACGTGTCGATATCGACTTCGGCGCGCTCGA
This sequence comes from Bradyrhizobium nivariense, assembly GCF_029846695.2. Classification (NCBI taxonomy): domain Bacteria; kingdom Pseudomonadati; phylum Pseudomonadota; class Alphaproteobacteria; order Hyphomicrobiales; family Nitrobacteraceae; genus Bradyrhizobium; species Bradyrhizobium nivariense. The sequence goes on from NZ_JARWCR020000011.1 coordinate 50,019, forward strand.
ACTTGGCCCAGGCGTTTTCCAGATGATTGGCGGCGTTTGTGCGCCGGATGATGTCGATGGGCAGGCCGCGCTCGGTCTCGAACCGCGTGAACGCCTCGAACGGCGAACTCGTCAGCACGCCGCCAAAATCAAAGATCACAGCCTCGATCGTCAAGATCCCGCCCTCGTCAATTGCTTTCCAAGAGCGCTAGCATGCGCTATCGGCAAGGGCCAGTCCGAAGCCATCCCACCGCCGTCACCGATGCCGACACCAAAGCGTGTTTCCATGAAAAAGCTTGTAACCCTCATTACAACCGCGCTGCTGCTCGCCACGCCCGCTTATGCCGTCGTTGGTGGCGGCACGCCGCAGGCCGATGGCGTCGCGCGCGCCGTCGTCACGATCGTCGGCTCGCGCGGCAATTTCTGTACCGGCACCCTGGTCGCGCCAAAGCTGGTGCTCACCGTCGCCCACTGCGTGCAGCCCGGCGCGGACTACAAGATCGTCGATCGCGGCACCGACGGTCAGCCGCAACTGCTGAATGTCCGCACCGTCGCGATCCATCCGAATTTCAACATGCAGGCGATGCAAGCGCATCGCGCTACCGCCGACGTGGCGCTGCTGCAGTTGGAAATTCCGCTCAAGGGAAAATCGACGGTGTCGGTCGGCGCGCCGAATATTCCAATCCAGGTCGGCAGTCGCTTCGTGATCGCCGGCATCGGCGTCACCACGCGCGGTGACGGCAAGAGCGGCGGCACGACGCGTGTTGCCGCGCTCGTTGCGACGGGCCAGCCCGGCACGCTTCAAATTCGGCTGGTCGATCCCGTAACCAACGGTGTTCGCGATGGAATTGGCGCCTGTACCGGCGATTCCGGCGGTCCCGTGTTCGAGGACAAGCCGAACGGTCCCGTGCTCGTCGGCGTCATCAGTTGGTCCACGGGGCCGAACGGAGCCGCCGGCTGTGGCGGGCTGACCGGCGTCACGCCGCTTACGCTCTACCGCGACTGGATCTTGCAGACCGCGCGGAGCTGGGGTGCGGCACTGTGATTTGACCGCGACTTGATCTATGTCATTTTGAAGCGGAAGCGCGATGGGTGACCATGCCCGTCGCGGAGGAAACGCGTCGCCCAATCAAGGGCGGCCACAAAAACAAGCAAGGCAAGAAGCAACAATGAATGTCGCTGTTCGCAGTCACGCCTCGGCCAAACAGGCTTCTGAATATTTCGACGTGCTGATCGTCGGCGCCGGCATCTCGGGCATCGGCAGCGCCTATCACATGACAAAGCAGCTTCCGGGTGCGAGCTTCGTCATCCTGGAAACGCAGGCGACGTTCGGCGGCACCTGGACCACGCATCGGTATCCCGGAATTCGCTCCGACAGCGACCTCCACACCTTCGGTTATAGCTTCAAGCCCTGGGTCGGGCCGCCGATCGCAACCGCCGAGGAAATCCTCGCCTACATGAACGAGGTGATCGACGACAACGATATCGCGCGGCATATCCGCTACAAGCACAAGATAAATTCGGCGAGCTGGTCGAGCGAGCAAAACCTCTGGACCATCGAGGCGGTGGCGACCGACACCGGCGAAGCGAAAACCTTCACGGCGAACTTTCTCTGGATGTGCCAGGGCTATTACCGCCATTCGGAAGGCTATACGCCGGAATGGAAGGGCACGGACCGCTTTAAGGGCCGCATCGTTCATCCGCAGACCTGGCCTGATGATATCGACCTCGCGAACAAGAAGGTCGTCGTGATCGGCTCGGGCGCGACGGCGGCGACGCTGGTGCCGAACATCGCCGACAAATGCGCGCATGTCACGATGCTGCAGCGTTCGCCGACCTATTTCCGCCTCGGCCGCAACGCCATCGAGATCGCGGAGGAGCTGCGCAGGCTTCAGGTCGACGAGGAATGGATTCACGAAATCGTCAGGCGCAAAATCCTGTTCGAACAGGATGCGTTCACCAAGCTTTGCGTGTCAAAACCCGAGCAGGTGAAGAAAGAGCTGATCGGCCAGATCAGCGCGGTGCTCGGTCCGGACTACGATGTCGACACACATTTCACACCGAGCTACCGGCCGTGGCGGCAGCGCATCGCCTTCGTGCCCGATGCCGATCTGTTCAAGGGCATTGCCAGCGGCAAGGCGTCCGTCGTCACCGACGAGATCGAATGTTTCGTCGAGAACGGCATCCAGCTCAAATCCGGCAAGCTGCTCGAAGCCGATATCGCCGTCACTGCGACCGGCTTCAATCTCGCCGCGCTTGGCGACATCGCCTTCGAGATCGACGGCAAGCCGCTCGCCTTCGGCGACACTGTCACCTATCGTGGCATGATGTTCACGGACGTGCCGAACATGGTCTGGGTGTTCGGTTATTTCCGCGCCAGCTGGACGCTGCGCGTCGATCTCGTCGCCGACTTCGTCTGCCGGCTGCTCGGGCACATGAAGACCAAGGGCGCGAAGAAGGTCGAGGTGAGCTTGCGTGCCGAGGACCACAACATGCCGATCCTGCCCTGGATCGATCCGGAAAACTTCAACCCCGGCTACATGATGCGCAACATGGAGCTGCTGCCCAAGCGCGGCGACAAGCCGGAATGGCAGCACAGCCAGGACTACTGGACCGAAAAGGACGAGATCCCGAAGACGGATCTGGATGACCCGGCGTTTGTGTATGGGTGAGGAGCGCTGGAGTGGGTCGCTGGATCAAGGCAGTGGCCGCCACAAACTCTCGTGTCGTCCCGGCGAAGGCCGGGACCCATACCGCGGAATCTATCGGTCGCGGATGGTCGCCGTACCGAACGACTAATCTTCGCCAAACTTTGCCTTGTGGTTATGGGTCCCGGCCTTCGCCGGGACGACACTGTTTATTCGGCGAGTAGCGTCTCAACTCACTCGCAGCAAGGTTACGAATTCCGCCTTGTCGCATTCGTTGCAATCGCCGCGGCAGCCGTCCGGTTCTCGACGCCGAGCTTGGCGTAGATCTGCTCGAGATGCTTGTCGACCGTGCGCGGGCTCAAGCCCAGAATTTGCGCGATGTCGCGATTGGTTTTGCCCTTGCTGAGCCAGGCCAGCACCTCGCCTTCGCGGGTGGTGAGGCCGAGCTCGCTGGTGAATTCGGGTGGCGGCGCGGTGCCGGACTCCTTGGAGAGCCGCAGCAGGAACTCGTTCGGCGCGGTCTCGCCCATGTAGTAGAACCGGAGCTGAGGATTGTCGGGCAAGGAAGCCGTCTGAGACTTCGAGCTGCCCTTGCCCTTCGCCTGCTCCAGCCATTGTAGCAAAGATAGTGGCAGGACGAAGTCGTCGGCGGCCTGTGCGCCGTGATGATCCGCCAGCAGCTTCTGCGCCTGCGGGGTCGCCCACAGCACGTTGCCCTGGCGGTCGACCGCGAACAGGAAACGGCCGGAGACGTCGAGCGCGGCGCGCGCGCTCTGCGTCAGCCGCGCATTGCCGAGATGGACGCGGATGCGCGCCAGCATTTCTTCGATCACGATCGGCTTTGTCACGTAGTCGACGCCGCCGGCCTCCAGCCCGCGCACGATGTGCTCGGTCTCGGCCAAGCCGGTCATGAAGATCACGGGGACATTGGCGAGACCTGCATCGCGCTTGAGCCGGCGGCAGGTCTCGAATCCATCGATGCCGGGCATCACGGCATCCAGCAGCACGATGTCGGGTGTGATCTGATCGACGATGCGCATCGCGGCGGCGCCGTCGAGCGCCACCATCACGGTCATCCCGGCGCCGTCGAGCGCGTCGGTCAGCAGCCGCAGCGTCTCCGGGGAGTCGTCGACAATGAGCGCGACGTCACGCTTTTTCGACTCAATGCTCATACGCATGCAATGTTTTCAATGTGGCCATGTACTGGTCGAGATCGAAGCGGTCGACCAGCGACCGCATTTCCGCGACGAAATCGGCATGTTCAGGGTGCTCGCTGCCGATCTCGTCCAGCTTCAACTGGATAGCCTTGACGTAGCCGATCTGACCGAGCCCGATCAGCGCCTCGATGTGTTGTACCGGCGGCCGCGAGCCGCTCTCCGGCCGCCACAGCGGCACGGCGATCTCCTCCGAGCCGTATTGCCATTCGAACTTGAGAAGCTGGCGAACGCTTTCCAAAAGCCTGGGAATGTCGATCGGCTTCATCAGATAGCCGTCGTGGAAGGGCTGCGCCAGCGGTGTGCCGTGCGCCTCGAGCGCGCTGGCCGACACCATCAGGATGCGCGCCTGATGGTGGCCATTCGCGCGCAGCGTCTCCGCGACCGTCCAGCCGTCCATGCCCGGCATGGAGATGTCGAGCAGGAACAGGTCGGGCCGGCAGTGCTGGGCCAGCGCAAGGCAGCCCGGTCCGTCGGGGGCGCTGAGCAGGATGAAGCCGAGCGGTGTCAGCACTTCGCGCAGGAGGTCGCGATGCACGGGATCGTCGTCGGTGATCAGGATGGTCTTGCGCGCGCCGTGGTAGCCGGAGATCGGGGCCTCCACCGGCGCGATGCGCCGCGGATTGGTCACCTCCGACAGCAGCATCTTGACCTTGAACGCGCTGCCGCTGCCGACCGTGCTCAAGACCTTGATGTCGCCGCCCATGACGCCGGCGAGCAGCCGGCTGATGGTAAGGCCGAGCCCGGTGCCGGTCTGCGGCTGCGAGACACCGAGCGCGCCGCGTTCGAAGGGTGCGAAGATGCGTTCGAGATCGTCGCCCTGGATGCCGGGGCCGGTGTCGATCACTTCAAATTCGGCAACGGGGCTGCGATAGTGCACCACGAATTGCACACTGCCGGTCTGGGTGAATTTGATCGCGTTGGACAGCAGATTGATCAGCACCTGGCGCAGCCGTTTCTCGTCGGCATAGACCACGACCGGCAAATGCGCCGGCCGCCTGAACACGAAGTCGATGCCCTTGGCAGCGGCTTGAAGGCGGAACATGCCGACGAGCTGGTCGAGGAATTCGCTCAAGCGCACCTCGTCGCGCGACAGATACAGCCGCCCCGCCTCGATCTTGGAGATGTCCAGAATGCCGTCGATCAGGCCGGAGAGGTGATCGGCGCTGCGGCGGACGACGCGGACCTGGTCGCGCGGCTTGGTGTTGAGCGTCGCGTCCTGCTCCAGGAGTTGGGCATAGCCGCTGATCGCATTCAGCGGCGAGCGCAGCTCGTGGCTCAGGCCCACCACGTAGCGGCTCTTGGCGAGGTTGGCAGATTCGGCGATTTCCTTGGCGCGCTGGAGCTCGGCGTCGGTGCGCTTGTGCGCGTCGATCTCCTGGATCAGCAGCGTGGTCTGCCGCCGGGTCTCGGCCTCGGCGGCGCGTCGGCTCTGCTGTGCCAGCACGAACAGCCAGGCCACCACCCCGATGATGATGCTGAGCGAGAAGAACACCTTCCAGAGCACGTTGGAGACGAGCATGTTCTCGCCAGGCACGCTGACCGAGGTCTGGAGATAGATCAGCCCCAGCACCAGCGCGACGAGGCCCGCGGAGACCACGAATACGCCAATGTAGTGGCCGAACTGCGAGTTGATCCGCTGATAGATCGACTGCGGCAAGATCCTGGCGAGGACGTCGGCGAACTGCACCTGCGCGCGCGCATGCGGTTTGCACAAATCGTGGCAGCGCGCATCGAGCGAGCAGCATAGCGAGCAGATCGGGCCGGCATAGGCAGGACAGGAGGTCATGTCCTCCGGCTCGAAATGGTGCTCGCAGATACAGCACTGGATCGATTCGATATTGGCCCAGCTCTTCTTCGGCTTGCGCGCGATGTAGTATTTTCCGTCGGTGAGCCAGGCGATGACAGGCGCGGTGACGAAGGCGACCGTCAGCGCGACAAAGGCTGCGAGCGCCTTCATGGTCGGGCCGAACAGGCCGTAGAATGTCGCGATCGAGACGATGGTCGCGATCGTCATCGCGCCGACGCCGACCGGGTTGATGTCGTAGAGATGGGCGCGCTTGAACTCCATCTGCGGCGGCCGCAGGCCGAGCGGCTTGTTGACCACGAGATCGGACACCAGCGCGCCGACCCAGGCGATCGCGACATTGGAGTAGAGCGCGAGCGTCTGCTCCAGCGCCTTGTAGACGCCGATTTCCATCAGCAGCAGCGCCACCATCACGTTGAACACCAGCCAGACGACCCGGCCGGGATGGCTATGCGTCAGACGCGAGAAGAAGTTCGACCAGGCGATCGAGCCTGCATAGGCATTGGTGACGTTGATCTTGAGCTGCGACAGGATCACGAACGCGCCGGTGAGCGCCAAGGCCATGTCCGGCTGCGACAGCACGTAGCGAAATGCTTCGAGATACATGTGCGCGGGCTCGGCCGCCAGCTCGCTGGAGAGGCCATGGCTCAGCGCGAAGAAGGCGAGAAACGAGCCCAGCAGCAGTTTCAGCGCGCCGAAGATGATCCAGCCGGGGCCCGCGATCAGCAGGGCGGCCCACCACGACGTTCGCGATGTGCGGCGGTCGCGCGGCAGAAACCTGAGGAAGTCGACCTGCTCGCCGATCTGGGCCACCAGCGAAAACACCACGGAGGATGCGACACCGAACAGCAGCAGATCGAAATGCCCGCTGGGGTCGCCGTGCTCGCCGGCGAATTTGCGCCACTCCGTGAACGAGTAAGGGTTGGCCCAGGCGATCGCGGCAAAGGGCAGGATGTGCAGGATGATCCAGATCGGCTGCGTCCAGAGCTGGAAGCGGCTGATCAGCGTGATGCCGTAGGTGACGAGCGGGATGATCGCGACCGCGCTGATGAGGTAGCCGATCGGGCGCGGAATGCCGAAGCACATCTCGAGTGCCGTCGCCAGGATCACCGCCTCGATGGCGAAGAAGATGAAGGTGAAGGAGGCGTAGATCAGCGAGGTGACGGTCGAGCCGATATAGCCGAAACCGGCGCCGCGCGTGAGCAGGTCAATGTCGATGCCGCATTTGGCTGCGTAATAGGCAATCGGCACGCCGCAGAGGAAGATGATGGTGGAGACGACGAGGATCGCGGCGGTGGCGTTGGTAACGCCGTAGTTCAGGGTGATGGTGCCGCCGATCGCCTCCAGCGCGAGAAAGGAGATGGCGCCGAGTGCAGTGTTGGCGACGCGGGCAGCGGACCAGCGGCGCGCGCTCTTGGCCGTGAAGCGCAGCGCGTAGTCTTCCAGCGTCTGGTTGGCGACCCATTGGTTGTACTGGCGCCTGACGCGATCTATTCGCTGCCGCCCTGCCACTTAACCCCCGCTCCCGAACTCCCGGACCTCTCGCGAAACCCGTACCAAAAGCCTACGTCGTCATTTTGCGGTGCAGTATACGCGATCTTGCGTATGCTTGCAGTGCACAAATTCGAGCCATCCTCACGGACCAATCGCGTGTCCTCGAACCAAAGTGGGGTGCTCATGTCAGACGAAGCAAACAAGGGCCTATTGTCGCCGCTACGGCGCAAATTATTGATGGGAATGGCGGCCGTGCCGGCCATCACGATGCTGCCGCGAGCATCTTTTGCGCAGGCCCCGGCGACTTCGGCGGTCAATACCACGGGCCTCGGTCACTGACACTGAGGTGACGGTCGGCATCCTGCATTCGGCGACCGGCACCATGGCCATCTCCGAGACCGGCTCGATCGAAGCCGAAAAGCTCGCCATCGAGCAGATCAACGCCATGGGCGGCGTGCTCGGGCGCAAGATCAAGTTCATCCAGGAAGACGGCGCCAGCGACTGGCCGACCTTTGCCGAAAAGGCCAAGAAGCTGCTCGTCAACGACAAGGTCGCGGCGATCATGGGCTGCTGGACCTCGGCATCCCGCAAGGCCGTGCTGCCGGTCATGGAGCAGTACAACGGCATGCTCTATTACCCGACCTTCTACGAAGGTCTCGAGCAGTCCAAGAACGTGATCTACACCGGCCAGGAAGCCACCCAGCAGATCCTCGCCGGCCTGAACTGGATTGCCAAGGAAAAGGGCGCGAAGTCGTTCTTCTTCGTCGGCTCCGACTACATCTGGCCGCGCACCTCGAACAAGATCGCGCGCAAGCATGTCGAGAACGTGCTGAAGGGCAAGGTCGTCGGCGAGGAGTACTATCCACTCGGCAACACCCAATTCAACTCGGTCATCAACAAGATCAAGCTGACCAAGCCCGACGTGATCTTCACCGACGTCGTCGGTGGATCGAACGTGGCGTTCTACAAGCAGCTCAAGGCCGCCGGCATCGACCTCTCCAAGCAGGCGCTGCTGACGATCTCGGTGACCGAAGACGAGATCGACGGCATCGGCGGCGAGAACATCGCGGGCGCCTATGCCTGCATGAAGTACTTCCAGTCGCTCGACAATCCGAACAACAAGACTTTCGTGCCGGCGTTCAAGAAGATGTGGGGCGAGAAGACCGTGATTGGAGACGTCACCCAGGCTGCCTATCTCGGCCCGTGGCTGTGGAAGTTGACGGTGGAGAAGGCCGGCTCCTTCGACGTCGACAAGATCGCGGCAGCTTCGCCGGGCGTCGAGTTCAAGGGCGCTCCGGAAGGCTATGTGCGCATCCACGAAAATCATCATCTCTGGTCCAAGACCCGGGTGGGGCGCGCCAAGCTCGATGGCCAGTTCGAGTTGATCTTCGAGACCGCCGATCTCGTCGAGCCGGATCCATTCCCCAAAGGCTACCAGTAACAGCCGCGACGTCGCCCTCGGTTTCCCTTGAGACCAAGCCTCTCCCTGGCGTGGACCGCAAATCCACGCCCAAGACCCCCGCGTCGCGAACCTGCTCGCGACGCGGGACCCTTTCCCCGACGGAGGACATCGATGTTCGGCGACTATTCGCTTGGTGATCTTGGCTCCATCTTCGTCATGCAGGGCTTTGCGGGACTGATCCTGTTCTCGGTCTACGTCCTGATGGCGCTGGGACTTGCGATCATCTTCGGCCAGATGGGCGTCATCAACATGGCCCATGGCGAGTTCATGATCCTCGGGGCCTACGTCACCTGGATGACTTCGAATTTCTTCCAGTCCTATTTGCCGAGCCTGTTCAGCGGCTACTTCTTCCTCGCGATGATCCTGGCCTTTGTCGCATCCGGTGCGCTGGGAATGCTGGTGGAATGGGTGCTGATACGGCATCTCTACAAGCGCCCGCTGGATACGCTGCTCGCGACCTGGGGCCTCAGCCTGATCCTGCAGCAGGCCTATCGTTCCGTGTTCGGCGCGCGCGAGGTCGGCGTCGAGCTGCCGCAATGGATGCTCGGCTCGCTGCACGTCAGCGACAGCATCGAAGTGCCGATCAACGGCGTCTTCGTGATGTGCCTCACCGTCTTGATCACGGTCGCCGTCGCCTACGTGATGTATAAATCGCGCTGGGGTCGGCAGGTGCGCGCCGTCGTGCAGAACCGCATCATGGCCGGCGCGGTCGGCATCAACACCGAAAAGGTCGATCGTTACACTTTCGGCCTCGGCTGCGGTATCGCCGGCGTCGCCGGCAGCGCCTTCACCATGATCGGCTCTACCGGGCCGACGTCCGGGCAGCTCTACATCGTCGACACATTCCTGGTGGTCGTGTTCGGCGGCGCCGCGAGTTTGATCGGCACCATCGCCTCGGCTTTCTCGATCTCGCAGACGCAATCCACCCTCGAGTTCTTCTTGTCGGGCTCGATGGCCAAGGTGCTGACACTGCTCGCCGTCGTCGGAATCCTGATGCTGCGGCCGCAGGGGTTGTTCGCCCTCAAGGTCCGCAAGTGAGAAACGGAAGGCTGATGCAATGACCGATAACCGCTTCTTCAACCGATCGGAGCTCATCGGAATTCTGTTGCTCGCGGTCTTCCTTGTGGTGATCCTTCCGCTCACGCTCGACGTCTTCAGGCTCAATCTGGTCGCGAAATATCTGACCTATGCCTTCGTCGCGCTCGGGCTGGTGGTCTGCTGGGGTTACGGCGGCATTCTGAGCCTCGGCCAGGGCGTGTTCTTCGGGCTCGGCGGCTACTGCATGGCGATGTTCCTCAAGCTCGAGGCATCGAGCGTGGAGAACACCAAGATCCAGTCGACGCCCGGTATTCCGGATTTCATGGACTGGAATCAGATCACCTCGCTGCCGCTGTTCTGGAAGCCCTTCAACAGCCTTACCTTCACGATCGCCGCCATCATTCTCGTGCCCGGCATTTTCGCCTGGATCATCGGCACCGCGATGTTCAAGCGCCGGGTCGGCGGCACCTATTTCGCGATCATCACCCAAGCTGTCGCGGCCATTCTCACCATCCTGATCGTGGGCCAGCAGGGCTACACCGGCGGCATCAACGGCATGACCGATCTGCGGACGCTGAAGGGCTGGGACATCCGGCCCGACCACGCCAAGGTCGTGCTGTACTTTTTCGAAGTCGGATGCCTGTTCGTCTGCATTATGATCGCGCAGTTCATCCGGCACTCCAAGCTCGGACGCATCCTGGTCGCGATGCGCGAGAAAGAGGACCGGGTCCGCTTCTCCGGTTATAGCGTCGCGAACTTCAAGATCTTTGCCTTCTGTATCGCCGCAATCTTCGCCGCGATCGGCGGTGCCATGTTTGCGCTCAATGTCGGCTTCATGTCGCCGTCCTTTGTCGGCATCGTGCCGTCGATCGAAATGGTGATCTACACCGCGGTGGGCGGCCGGCTGTCGATCCTCGGCGCGGTCTACGGCACGCTGCTGGTCAACTTTGCCAAGACCAGCCTGTCGGAAACATTTCCAGAATTGTGGCTGTTCGGACTGGGCGGGTTGTTCATCGCCGTGGTCCTGGCCTTTCCGAACGGCCTTGCCGGGATCTGGGGCGACTATGTGCAGCCGCGCATCGACGGCCTGATCTCGTCGCGCAAACCGAAACCCGCCGGCTGGACCGAAGGCTCGGTCGCCGACGGCGCCCCGGCGGAGTGAGGAGATCATCATGCTCGTAGGTCACCACGATGCCGATGCCACGCTGGCAGTGAGGAGATAGATCATGCTCGTCGGTCATCAGCCCAAGGAATTCCTGCTCGCCGTCGAAGCGCTGACCGTGTCATTCGACGGGTTCAAGGCGGTCAACGATCTCTCCTTTTACGTCGACGAGAACGAAATCCGCGTCATCATCGGGCCGAACGGCGCCGGCAAGACCACCGTGCTCGACCTCATCTGCGGCAAGACCAAAGCAACGTCAGGCTCGATCCAGTTCCGCGGCAAGGAGCGCACGCGGATGAGAGAAAACGAGATCGTCAAGACCGGCGTCGGGCGCAAGTTCCAGAATCCGTCGATCTATGACGATCTCACGGTGTTCGAGAATTTGGAGATTTCGTACCCGCGCGGCCGCTCGGTGTTCGGCGCGCTGACCTTCACGCGCGACGCCGCCGTGCGCGACCGGGTGCATGAAGTGGCCGAAATGATCTTCCTGAAGGATCGGCTGAACGTGAATGCCGATCTGCTCAGTCACGGCCAGAAGCAATGGCTCGAGATCGGCATGCTGCTGATCCAGGATCCGGACCTGCTGATGCTCGACGAGCCCGTCGCCGGCATGAGCGTGTCGGAGCGTGCCAAGACCGCCGAACTGCTCAACCGCATCATCAAGAACCGTTCGGTGCTGGTGATCGAGCACGACATGAAATTCGTCGAGGACATCGCGCACAAGGTCACCGTGCTTCACCAGGGCCAGATCCTCTCGGAGGGCACCATGGAGAAGGTGAAGAACGACCCCAAGGTCGTCGAAGTGTACCTCGGCCACTAGCGCATGATTCCGGAAAGTGGCGTCCGGTTTCCGGACAAGATCATGCGCAAGAAATAAGGAGCAACGCCGATGCTGGCAATTTCAGACCTCCACGTCGCCTACGGCCAGAGCGAGGTGCTGCACGGGCTCAACGTCAAGGTAGCGCCCAACGAGATCGTGGCGATCATGGGCCGCAACGGCATGGGTAAGACCACGCTGATGAAGTCGCTGATGGGCATCCTGCCGACCAAGAGTGGCTCGGTGACCATGGACGGCGCCGAGCTTGGCAATTTGCCGAGCTACGAGCGGGTGGCCAAGGGCCTCGCCTATGTGCCGCAGGGCCGCATGATCTTCTCCACCATGACGGTGAAGGAGAACATCGAGACCGGGCTCGTGGTCTCCGGCGGGACCGAGGTGCCGGCCGACATCTACGAACTGTTTCCGGTGCTGCTGGAGATGAAGGGCCGCCGCGGCGGCAATCTTTCCGGCGGCCAGCAGCAGCAGCTCGCGATTGCGCGTGCGCTCGCGACCAAGCCGAAGGTTCTGCTCCTGGACGAGCCGACCGAAGGCATTCAGCCGTCGATCATCAAGGACATGGCGCGCACGCTCAAGCGCATCCGCGATGAAAAGGGGCTGTCGATCGTCGTGTCCGAGCAGGTCCTGAGCTTTGCGCTCGATATCGCCGACCGGGTGCTGGTGATCGAGAACGGCGAGATCGTGCGCGACGATCCGCGTAACGCCGTCGATGCCGCGCAGGTCTCGAAATATCTGTCCGTCTAACCAACCGTGTAAAAAGGGGAGCATCTCGATGCCAGAGACACTGATCAAGGTCGATCTCACCAAGTCGCCCTATGAAAATGATATGGTGCATAACCGCTGGCACCCCGACATTCCGATCGTGGCCTGGGTCAATCCTGGCGATGATTTCATCATCGAGACCTATGACTGGACCGGCGGCTTCATCAAGAACAACGATTCCGCCGACGACGTACGCGACATCGATCTGTCGATCGTTCACTTCCTCTCCGGCCCGATCGGCGTCAAGGGTGCCGAGCCCGGCGACCTCCTCGTCGTTGATCTGCTCGACGTCGGTCCGATGAAGGAGAGCCTGTGGGGCTTCAATGGATTCTTCTCCAAGCAGAACGGCGGCGGCTTTCTCACCGACCATTTCCCGTTGGCGCAGAAGTCGATCTGGGACATCAAGGGCCTCTACACCTCGTCGCGCCACGTACCCGGCGTCAATTTCGCCGGCTTGATCCATCCCGGCCTGATCGGCTGTCTGCCCGATCCGAAGATGCTGGACACCTGGAACAAGCGCGAGGCCGAGCTGATCGCGACCAACCCGACCCGCGTGCCCGGCCTTGCCAATCCGCCATTCGCGCCGACCGCTCATGGCGGCCGCGCCAAGGGCGACGTCAAGGACAAGATCGGCGCGGAAGGCGCGCGCACCGTGCCGCCGCGCGAGCACGGCGGCAATTGCGACATCAAGGACCTCTCGCGCGGCTCGAAGATCTACTTCCCGGTCTATGTGCCCGGTGCCGGTCTCTCGATGGGCGATCTGCACTTCAGCCAGGGCGACGGCGAGATCACCTTCTGCGGTGCGATCGAGATGGCCGGCTGGCTGCATCTGAAGGTCGAGGTGATCAAGGACGGCATGGCGAAATACGGCATCAAGAACCCGATCTTCAAGCCGTCGCCGATCACGCCGAACTACAAGGACTATCTGATCTTCGAGGGCATCTCGGTCGACGAGGCCGGCAAGCAGCATTATCTCGACGTCCACATCGCCTACCGCCAGGCCTGTCTCAACGCCATCGAGTACCTGAAGAAGTTCGGCTACTCAGGCGCTCAGGCCTATTCGATCCTCGGCACCGCGCCGTGCCAGGGGCACATCTCCGGCGTGGTCGACGTGCCCAATGCCTGCGCCACGCTCTGGCTGCCGACGGAGATCTTCGACTTCGACGTGATGCCGTCGTCGGCAGGGCCTATCAAGCACATCAAGGGCGATATCCAGATGCCGATCTCGCCCGACAAGTAATCCCTGCACGAGGCGGATGCGGGACGGCGTAACTGCCGCCCCGCATCCGCCGCGGGACAGTCTCTCACAGGCAACAGCGTAGGGATGATGCGATGCCGGTCTATGAATATCTCTGTGACGATTGCGGTCCGTTCAAGGACCTCAGGCCGATGGCCGAATACGACGATCCGCAGGCCTGTCCAAGTTGCGAGACCATGGCGCCTCGCGTGATTCTGACCGCGCCGAATTTCTTCTGCATGCCCTCGGAAAAGCGAAAAGCACACGCCGTCAACGAGCGCAGCACCCACGCGCCGCAGACGCTTGCGCAATACAAGGCCTCGCATGGCCCCGGCTGCGGCTGCTGCTCGACGGGAAAAAACTCGTCGGACAAGAACTCATCGGACAAGAAAAAGCCGGCGCGGCTGGTGACCAAGACCAGGAGCGGTGCCAAGGGTTTTCCGACCGCGCGGCCCTGGATGATCAGCCACTGATTCACGCGGCTGACTTACCGGCGGCAATCTCAAACAAATAAAGTACAGGAGCGGCCAAAATGCTTCACGGTGACATCTCCAGCAGCAACGACACCGTCGGCGTCGCGGTGGTCAACTACAAGATGCCCCGCCTGCACACCAAGGCCGAGGTGCTCGATAACGCCCGCAAGATCGCCGACATGGTGGTGGGCATGAAGACCGGCCTTCCCGGCATGGATCTGGTGATTTTTCCGGAATACTCCACCCAGGGCATCATGTACGATTCCAAGGAGATGTATGAGACCGCTTGCGCGGTGCCCGGTGAAGAGACCGCGATTTTTGCGGAGGCCTGCCGCAAGGCCAAGGTGTGGGGTGTATTCTCGCTCACCGGCGAGCGCCACGAGGAGCATCCGCACAAGGCGCCCTACAACACCCTGATCCTGATGAACGACAAGGGTGAGATCGTGCAGAAGTACCGCAAGATCATGCCGTGGGTGCCGATCGAGGGCTGGTATCCCGGCAATTGCACCTATGTCTCCGATGGCCCGAAAGGGATGAAGGTCAGCCTGATCATCTGCGACGACGGCAATTTCCCGGAGATCTGGCGCGACTGCGCCATGAAGGGCGCCGAGCTGATCGTGCGTTGCCAGGGCTACATGTATCCGGCCAAGGAACAGCAGATCCTGATTTCCAAGGCGATGGCGTGGGCCAACAATGTCTATGTCGCGGTCGCCAATGCCGCCGGCTTCGACGGGGTCTATTCCTATTTCGGTCACTCCGCGATCATCGGTTTCGACGGCCGCACGCTCGGTGAGTGCGGCGAGGAGGACTACGGCATCCAGTATGCCCAGCTGTCGAAACATCTGATCCGCGATGCCCGTCGCAACGGTCAGTCGCAGAACCATCTCTACAAGCTGGTCCATCGCGGCTACACCGGCATGATCAATTCCGGCGAAAGCCCGCGCGGCGTCGCGGCCTGCCCCTATGATTTCTACAAGAACTGGATTGCCGATCCCGAAGGCACCCGGGACATGGTCGAGGCGATGACCCGCTCGACGCCGGGGACCGCGGAATGCCCGATCGACGGCATCCCGAATGAAGCGGCGGCCACCAATTACTGAGCCATTGCGGATGCCGTAGGATGGGCGGCGTCGCGGCCGGCCGGAGTGAGGCGCACCACGCGCAAAATGGGAAGTTTGAGTCGCAAAACCGTGGCCCGGTTGCAACATGCCCGCCGGATTCCATCCCGGTTGTGCGCCAAACGGACGCATTCGGGCGGAGCGTAGTATTGCGGGGCCTCCTGATGGCCTAAGTTCCCGGCGGAACTGCAGGGAATGGGGAGCGCGTGACGTGAGGGGCGAGGGGCTACGGAGGCGGCAGGATCGACTGCGCCGGGGCGGCGCCGTGTCATCCGTCGGCGCATCGGCAATCCTGACCATTGTGTTTGGCCTTGGTCTTTCGACGACATCGGCCAGCGCGCAATGCGTCCCCGATCCCGCCTTGAGCGGCCAGACCGTCACCTGCAGCGGCTCCGATATCGACGGCTTTCAGGCCGGAGCCGGGGTCGACAGCCTCATCGTCAATGTGCTGCACGGAGCTGCTGTCCAGGACAACGGCACGGTGTCGATCGGCGTCAACGATTTCAGCACCGTCACCAACAACGGAACGCTGTCGCCAGGCTCGGGCCTGATCGGCATCAGCATTGGTAACTCGAACGCCGTGACCAATAACGGCGTCATCACGGTGCTCGACAATGGCCTGGGCATCTCCGCGCTGGATCACAACATCATTGCCAATGCCGGCACGATCACCACCGGCGACGGCGGCATCGCGCTCTCGGTCGGCGATAACAATACCGTCACCAACAGCGGGGCCGTGTCGGTGGGCGTATCGGGCGCGGGCATCTTCGCGGGCCTGAACAATACGATCACCAATACCGTGACCGGCACGATCACCGGAGGCAGCGATTCGATCGGCATCTACGCCTTCGGCGGCGCGACCGTGACCAATGCCGGTACGATCACGATTGGCGATTCCGGTGGATTCTCAGGCGGCATTCTCGCGATCAATGACAACAACACGGTCACCAACACGGCCACCGGTACGATCTCGGTCGGGCAGAATGCCGCCGGTATCTTCATGCAGGGGAACTTCCAAACCGTCAGCAATTTCGGCGCCATCATGGCCGGCGACTTTGGCGTCGGCATTGCCGTGTTCGGCGATGACGCCAAGGTGACCAATGGCGGTTCGATCACGACGGGCGACAGCGGATCGGCGGGCATTTCGGTGCAGGGCGATCGGGCCGTCATCAGCCAGAGCGGGACGATCAATGTCGGCCTGGGCGGTGCGGGCATCGCCTTTACGGGCCTGTCCTCCACGATCACCAACAGCGGACGGATCGCGGGGGCCGATTTCGCCGAGGGCATCATAGCTTTCGGTGATTCCAACACCGTGACCAACAGCGGCACGATCACCGTCGGCGATTCCGGCATCGGCATCGACGTGAGCGCGTTCACAACGGGCAACCAGGTCGTCAATACCGGCACCATCACTGTCGGGGCCGGGGGTGTCGGCATCAGCGTGAATGGCGGAGCGAGCGTCTTCAACTCCGGCACCATCAACGCCGCGACCGGCTTTGCCGCGATCGAGTTTTGTATCTGCGGCCCGAACACGCTTACGCTCGGGCCCGGCAGCATCATCAACGGCCTGGTTCTCGGCACCGGTACCGACACGTTCCAGCTTGGCGGCACTGGCAAGGACACGTTCGATCTCAGCTTGATCGGTACCGGCCTCCAGTACGACGGCTTCTCGACCTTCAACAAGGTCGACAGCTCGACCTGGACGGTGACAGGCACTGGAAATCAGGACTGGAACGTGCTCGGCGGCACGCTCATCCTCGCCGGAACCATCAACGGCAATGTGACCGTCGCCGCCGGCGGCACATTCGGCGGTATCGGCACGGTCGGCAACACCGTCGTCAATGGCGGCACGCTGGCGCCGGGCAAGCCGACCGGGACGCTCACCGTGTCCGGCGATCTGTCGTTCACGAGCGCGTCGAGCTACATGGTGCGGGTCTCGGGTGCCAGCAGCGGCCTTACGGCCGTGACCGGAACGGCGACGCTCGGCGGCGCCACCGTGGTGGTCGTTCCGACCGGCACGATCGCGAAGCACTACACGATCCTGAATGCGTCAACTCTCCCCGATAAGTTCAATCCGGTCGTTGCGGGGCTCTCGTCGAACCTGAAGGCCGTCCTGAGCTACGACCCGAACAACGTCTTCCTGGATCTTTCGCTGAGCTACGGTTCGGGTCTTAACGTCAACCAGCAGAACGTCGCCAACGCGCTGGCGCGTTATTTCGATAGCACCGGCAGCCTGCCCGTGGTGCTGGCGAACCTTTCGCCGGCCGGCCTGACGCAGACTTCCGGCGAGTCGGCAACGGGTTCGCAGCAGACGACGTTCAACGCGATGAACCTGTTCCTCGGCCTGTTGACCGACGTGTTCGGCTCAGGGCGCAGCGGCACACCGGGTGCGACGCCCTTCGTCGACGAGACGAGCGCGAATGCGTATGCCGCGACCGGCAAGAGTGCGCGTGACAAGAGCGCACGCGACGCGTTTGCTTCGATCTACCGCAAGGCGCCGACTACGACGTTTGAGCAGCGCTGGGATGTGTGGGCCGCCGGCTATGGTGGCTCGCAGACCACCGACGGCAGCGTTGCTCTCGGCTCCAATCACACCTCCAGCAGCGTCTACGGCACCGCCGTCGGCCTCGACTATCGCTTCTCGCCGTCGACGATCGCCGGCTTTGCGCTTGCGGGCGGCGGCACCGGATTCAACGTCAACGGGCTCGGCTGGGGCCGCTCCGACCTGTTCCAGGCCGGCGCCTTCGTGCGCCATACCGCCGGACCGGCCTATATCACGGCCGCGCTGGCCTATGGCTGGCAGGACGTCACGACAAACCGCATCGTCACTGCTGCCGGTGTCGATCAGTTGCGTGCACAGTTCAACGCCAACGCGCTCTCGGGCCGGATCGAGGGCGGCTATCGCCATGCCACGCAGTGGATCGGCCTCACGCCCTATGCGGCGCTCCAGGCCGCCATGTTC
Source organism: Bradyrhizobium nivariense (assembly GCF_029846695.2). Taxonomy (NCBI): domain Bacteria; kingdom Pseudomonadati; phylum Pseudomonadota; class Alphaproteobacteria; order Hyphomicrobiales; family Nitrobacteraceae; genus Bradyrhizobium; species Bradyrhizobium nivariense. The sequence goes on from NZ_JARWCR020000011.1 coordinate 68,210, forward strand.
AGCCTTCCGAGCTATTCAGAGTTCGCTGTGGTCGGCAGCAACGTCTTCGCGCTGAATTATGCCGCCAAGAACGTGACCAGCACCCGCACCGAACTCGGCCTGCGCGCGGATAAGTCGTTCGCCGCGGCCGGCGGCCTGATGACCCTGCGCGGCCGCGTCGCCTGGGCGCATGACTACAATCCGGACCGCACCGTCGGCGCGGTATTCCAGACGTTGCCGGGATCGGCGTTCGTCGTGAACGGTGCCGCCCAGGCGCGCGATTCCGCACTGACCACGGCGGCGGTACAGATGAGCTGGATGAGCGGCTGGTCTGCGTCAGCGACCTTCGAGGGCGAGTTCTCGAACGTCACCCGCTCCTACGCCGGCAAGGGCGTCGTCCGCTACGCTTGGTAGGCTCTACCGCTTTTGCTGCGTGGGCTTGCGCGGCGGGCGCGGTGCGGCGGCGGAAGCGGGCGTCCCGCTCATCTTGTTGGCGGCCTCGCTGAGGTCGAGCAACGAGCGACGGATGTCCTCGAGGAAGTTCGCCGATTTCTTCTTCATGGTGTCGGCGAGCTCGTGCAAATCCTGTATCTTTTCGAACAGCTCATCCGCCTTGCCATCGACAAAGCCGGGCACCACGCCCTCGATCTTTGTGACCGCCTTGTCGAAGCCCGCGAAGGCGCTGTCGACCTTGACCATGACCGTGTCGATTTCGCCGCCCTTGCTCCTGAGATCGGCGGTGTGGTTCTCGAACGTGCGCAGGCCCTCCTTGATTGCTGGGGCGTTGCTCACGATGGTGCGATCGACACTATGCAGAGTGTCGACGATGGATTCGGCGTCGCTGAGATCGGCGGTCAGCACGGGGACGCCGTCCGAGTCGAGCGGCACCGGCGACGCGGAGGGAGCGCCCCCGATCAGCGAGATTGCGGCGACGCCGGTGAGACCCTGGAACTCGATGCCCGCGACGGTGTCCTTGCGGATCGGCGCGGTGTTGTCGAGCATCACCAGCGCCACGGTCTTGCGCGGATTGTCCAGCTTGATCGACAGGATCTGGCCCGCGGGAACACCGTCGAAATTGACCGGCCCGCCGCGGCGCAGTCCGCTGGCGGAGCCGCCCTCGAACACCACGCGCAATTGGCTGCGGCTCTGGAGGGTGCGCCATTTCTGCACGCCGAGCAGGCCGCCGAACGCCACGGCGATCACCGCCAGTGTCGCCGTTCCGATCACCAGATTGCTCGCGCGTGCCATGCAGGGTGATTTTACGGCCAAAGTGGAGAAGTTGGAAGGATGATGCTGCGGCCGTCATGTTACGCAGGGCGGGTTAACGACTTGTCCGCCGTAGCTCGAAGAGCGAAGGCGGAAGCGTAACCCGCCACTGCCTCTCGCGTTTGTTGTGAGGACTGGCGGATTATGCTGCGCTAACTAATGCGCCCTGCGCGAGATCAATGCCCGGCGGCGCGTTTTGCTGCGGCATTGTTCAGCACAATGAGGGCATCGACGGCGACGCCGGTTTTGGCATTGATCAGGAACGGGTTGACGTCGATCGAGGCGATCCGGTCGCCGGCATCCGCGATCAGGTTGGACAGGCCGACCAACGCTTTCAGGGCGGAGGCCTCGTGCAAGGCCGGCTTGCCGCGATAGCCGCGCATCTTGATGCCGGCCTTGGTGCGATCGATTAGGAGGCGCGCCTCGGCCTCGTCCAGCGGCGCACCGGCGAGCGCCACGTCCTTCATAAGCTCGATGTCGATGCCGCCGGTGCCGAACAGCACGACGGGACCCATTTCGGCATCGAGTGAGGCGCCGACCACGAGCTCCAGATCGGCCTTGACCTGTTGCGCGATCAGGATGCCGTCGAGCTTCGGCTTGCCCTTCAGCTTGCTCACCCGCGCGGTGATATCGGCGAACGCCTTCTTCACCTCGGCCGCGTTGTTGAGATTCAGCACCACGCCGCCGATGTCGGATTTGTGCAGAATCTCGGCGCTGACGACCTTGGCCACGACCGGAAAGCCGATCTGCTTCGCGATCTTCACGGCCTCGGCTGCGGTCTTTGCGATAGCCTCCTTCGAGATCGGGATACCGTAGGCCTTCAGGAGCTTCTTGGAGGCGACCTCGTCGAGCGCGGCGCCGGTTGCCGATTTCAGCGCCTTCTCCAGCACGACACGCGCGGCAGGCTTCGAGCTCGAGACGATATCGGGCACTTCCTTGCGCAGCTTGGCGTAGTCGAGCAGCGACTTGATCGCGGTCACCGCGCGATCCATGCCCTGCATGACTGCGAGATGCGGCAGCGATTTGCGCAAGGTTTTGGTGGACTCGGTGAAGCCGATCGACATCGCGCTGATATAGATCACTGGCTTGCCGGCCCGGCTCGCCATCTCGTTGACGATCCGCAAGTTACGCTGGCGCAGCTCGTGCGGCGCCTTTGGCAGCTCGGCATCGACGATGACGATGTCGATATCGGGGTCGTCGATCATCAGCTCGATCGATTTCATGTAGACGGAGGGATCGACCACCGCGGCAAAGCCGGCGTCGAGCGGATTGCCGACGATCGAGCCCGGCCCGAGCATTTTTGCCAGCTCCGAGCTGACATGCGAGCTGAGCGGCGCAAAATTCAGGCCTTCTGCATCGAAGGCATCGATCAGCATGCCGCGCTTGCCGCCGGATAGCGTGACCGCCGCGAGCCGGTCGCCCCCGGGCACGGTGGCGTGGACGAAGCATTCGGTGGTCTCGATCAGCTCGTCGAGCCCGCCGACGCGGATCACGCCCTCGCGGGTTGCGATGGCGTCGAATGTCTCGATCGAGCCCGCGAGCGCGCCGGTGTGTGCCATCGCCGCCGCGCGGCCACCCTCGGATGCCCCGAGCTTGAGCGCGATCACCGGCTTGCTCGCGGCGCGCGCCGCCTTGCAGGCGTCCCGGAATGCCTTGGTGTTGCGCACGCCTTCGAGGTAGACCACGATCACCTTGATGCTCGGATCCTCGGCGAAATAGCGCATCAGGTCCGGCGTCTCGAGCCCGGCCTCGTTGCCGGTCGTCACCATGTAGCCGACCCCGACGCCGCGATCTTCCAGTGCCTGGCGGATCGCCATGACGATGGCGCCGGATTGCCCGGCAATGGCGACCGCGCCCTGTTCCATGGTGACGACACGGTCGTCGATATTGGTGAAGAGCTTTTCGCCGGCGCTCAAATTGCCGAGGCAGTTCGGGCCGGTGACCGCCAATCCCGTCTCGCGCACGGCCGCCTGCAGTTCGGCGGCGAGCTTCTGGCTCTCCTCATCCTGCAACTCGCTGAAGCCCGAGGTGACGATGGTGGCCGAGCGCGCGCCGGCCGCGGCGGCATCGCGGATCACCTGCACGGCAAAGCGCGCCGGCACCAGCACCAGCACGTGATCGGGCTTTTCCGGGAGGCTGGCAAAGTCCTTGTAGCAGGGGACACCCCAGATGGTGGCGCGTTTGGCATTGACCGGATAGAGCCCGCCCTCGTAGCCGTACTTGACCAGATTGTTCCAGATGCGCTCGGCGTAGTTGCCGGGCTTGTCGGTCGCGCCCACCAGCACGATGTTGTGCGGATGCAGCATGGCGTGGATGCCCTTGACGATGTCGCCGGCGTCGGGCGTTGGAGACCATGGATGCGAAGAACCGGACGCGGCAGATACGCGAGCTTCCATGGCGTGACCTCACCTGTTGTTCTTGTTGGCGGCGCGTCACTCTGTTCTATGGCGAGTTCTTCGGACTGGCAACCTCATGGGTGGGTATGCCGTGCGATGGAATGAACGCGCATCAAGCACTGGTGATCGACATGTTCGGATCACGGCTCGCGCTATCGTTCAGTATCTCAGGATGCTGAGCTTGTAGGCGTAGTGATAGGCCAGCTGCTTCGCGAGATAGGGAGCGATGGCGCGCCGGATCTGCAACTGTGTCGGATTGAAGCCGAGAACGCGGCGGCGCAGGATGCCCATCTCCCTGACGCCGACCGCATAGGTGGATGCCGTCTTCTGTGCGTCATGGATTCGAAAGCAGGCGAGAAATCGCGGCAAGCGTGCGAATTTGAATCCCTCGGCTTGCACCCGCAGGATGAAGTCCCAGTCCATCGCGTAGTGGAAGCTCTCGTCGATCGGGCCGATCCTGTCCCACACACGCCTGCGCCAGAACATCGTCTCCTGCGGAATGTAATCGGCATATCGCAACGCCTTGCCGTCATGGCGCGGCAGCACGGCGCGGCCGACCTCGAGTCCCTCGCGATCGACGAAGACGCGGTGGCCGTAGACGACGTCGACATGCGGATGGGCCATGAAGTAATTTGCGACATAAGCGAGTGTCCCGGGCAGCAGCATGTCGTCGCTGTTGAGATAGGCCATGATCTCGCTCTCGATGCCGGCAAAGCCGAGATTAATGGCGCTGGACTGTCCCTTGTCCGGTTCGCTCTTCCAGCTCAGGCTTTCGCCGCGGCTCTTCAGGAGATCAAGCGTGCCGTCGATCGAGGCGCCGTCCTGCACGTGATAATACAGGTTCGGATAGTTCTGGCTGACGATGCTGTCGATCGTGGCGCCGAGATATTGCGCATGATTGTAGCTCGGCGTGACCATCGCGATCCGGGGCGCATTCGAATGGATCGCAGGCGCCGGCGGGAAAGCCGTCAGGTTGAGCAGGCGCGGCGGATATTGCTCGAAGGTCCACATCGGCGGGCGGCGCCAGAGGCTCCGAAGCGAGGAGCGTCTTTGCCCGGCGGCAATAAGATCCTGGTTCCTCTCCAGGAGCACGACGCGGTTTTCGAGCTGTTCGAGACGCTGCCTGAACTCCTCGTCCATCACCGTTCTTCTCGCAAATTGCAGCGCAAAATACTCAATGGACCATTCCTATAGGTCTCCGGCCGACGCCGCCAGTTCAGCGGTTCGATCAAGCGTGATTGGCCAAGAGATCAGGCGCGGTTCCAAGAGGGGCGGACCGATTGCGAACCGCTATTCATCGGTTCCGATCAGGGTGGCATGCAGGATGTAGCGCTCAGGGCCGGACGCGATGGCGTCGAACGGCCAGCAGGTCGCGAGCACGAGCTCAAAGCCTCGCGTTGCGAGACCGATACCCGATGCATCGAAACGAACCACAGCGGAGGAATCCGCGCGATAGCGGAAGTGTTTGCCGTCACTGCGTGTGACATCGATTACGTCACCAACGGAAACATTCCGCAAGAAACGGAAATGTGTGTCGCGATGCGCGGCATATACGGCAACCCCGCGCTCGCCCGCATCAGCCGTTTGGTGGATATGGCCGGGCCCAAAAGCAAGCGCCTGGCCGCTCGTACCTTCCAGCACGATCGCGCTGGCGCCGATCCGCTTCACCTCGATCCGCGCGACCGGCCAGGTGTCGGCCCATGACCATGGCTTGACCACCTCGCCGGTCGCAACGCTCCGGTCGAACGCGCGCTCCAGCAGCACCTGCGCGAGCCACGCCTTGGCATGGATGTAGGCGCCGTCGCCGAACAGGATGACGCCGATCAGGGCGAGAACCAGGGGAGAGATGAAGCGGGGCATGGCACATTTTCCCGTCATTGCGAGCAGCGAAGCGACGAAGCAATCCAGACTGCCTCCCTGGATGGATTTCTGCATTGCTTCGCTTCGCTCGCACTGACGAATTCGGTTGAGCCGGCGTGTTCAAAAAAAGGCGCGCGCGGCCGTTGGTGTGGGACGGGCAGCCGCGCGCGCTAACAGAGGAGATCGGGGGGACTCCTCTCTCAAGCGGCGTCAGTGAGCAAGGACTGACGCCGGTTGAACACGAACAGGATCAGGGCGAGTACGACCAGGATCAGGCCTGCGGTCATCTTCAGCTCGGCCGAGGTCGCGGTCTTGGGCAGGCGGATCGCATCGGGTGTGGCGGGCGTCGGCCGCCTCGTGGCCGGTTGGCTGCGCGCATCGGCGTGACGCTCGCGGAGCTGCGCCGGGACCTGCGGTCGTTCGCCAAAGACCTTCGCAAAATCCCAGCCGGCCGGCAGGTTGATCGGCAATTCGCTGAGCTTGAGCGGCTCGCCTTCGGGACGGCTCGGCGTCTTGTCGACCGCGACGAGGCTGGTGAGCCGCGTGACGATCTGATGGTCGAGCGCGAGCGCCAGGATCGCCTTGTCGGATTCTTCGGGCGTCATCTCGCGCAGGGTGCGCGCCACTTCGGCATCGTCGATCTTGCGCTTGGCCCAAAGCTTCGACAGGCCTTTGCCTTCGGCCGCATTTTGCAGCGGCAGCGTCACCGACCATGGGCGGTCGCCGACGCGGCCCTTGATCTCGAGCGAGCCCGCGAGCTTGTCGAGCTTTGCCGCCAGCACCAGCGGCTCGTCGCGATAGACGTCGGGAATGATCGCCGGTGTGACGTCGGCCTTGGCTTCGGAGAACTTTGCGCTGAGGCCGGTCACGGCCGGGTTCTCAAGCTTGGCAAACAGGCCGCGCATACGCTCCTCGACCTGCTCGACGGAGCCGATATGGGTGAAGGCTCCACGGCCGAGCTCGGCGGCGCGCGTCATCAGATAGGTGTTGGGCGCGGATCCGATGCCGACCATGAACACGCGCGAGCGGCCGCGCATCGCCGTGATCGCTTCGAACAATTGCTGCTCGTTGCCGATCGCGCCGTCGGTCAGGAATACGACCTGGCGAACCATGCTGGTGTCGCCGAGCTTGTCGGTCAGCGCGGCCCGCATCGCCGGCACCATCTCGGTGCCGCCGCGCGCCTGCAAGGCGCTGACGAATGAAGTGGCTTCACCAACATGCGCGGCGTCGGCCGGCACGGAGGTCGGAAACAGTACGTCCATGGTGTCGTCGAAGCGGATGACGTTGAAGCGATCGGCCGGTTGGAGACGAGAGAGCGCATAAGTGAGGCTCGCCTTGGCCTGAACGATCGACGTGCCGCCCATCGAGCCGGAATTGTCGATCACGAACACCACTTCGCGCGGCGAAGGCTTCTGCGTTGCCTGCTCGATGGTGGGCGGGGTGACGAAGGCGAGCAGATAATCGGCGCCGCCGACGCGCTCGCGGAACAAACCGACCGACGGCGCCTTCACAGCGGCCGGCTTCCAGGTCAGTTCGAAATCGCGGTCGGCCGGCACTGCACCGTCGGCAAGCGTGACGATTCGCGTCGTGTTGTCCGGGCTCCCGACCTTGACGTTATGGTGGGGGCTCTTGACCTCGCCGAGCGCAAAGCCGGCGTTCAGGCGTACCGTGATGCTGGTTGGATTGACCGGCGCATTTTTGGCGGGATCCAGCACGGGCGGCGAGATGCGGTCGCGGTCCGGCACCGGGTCAGAATTCGTCGCGCCCCAACCGGAGCCGTCGTTGCGGAAGTCGACGCTCTGGACGATCGGCGCCGGATTGTAGCGCGGCCCGACCACCAGCGGCACGCGCAGCGAATATTCGTTGCCGGATTGGTGCACCGGCTCCTGATATTCGATCTGCACCAGCACGGTTTCGCCGGGGCCGATATTGGCGACCGAGTTGGTGAAGATGTTCGGCCGCTCCTGTTCGGTGAGCGCGGCCTTCTGGCCGGCGCGACGCGCCTCTTCGTAGATCACGCGCGCCTGCTGCCGCTCCTTGATGTCGCCGACGATGACGCGGTCGCCGACCACCATCTTCAGCGTATCGACGGCACCGCCGGTGGGGAGCGGGTAGACATAGGTTGCCTCGACCCAGTCCTTGGTCGGGTTGCGGAAGACCTGGGTGACGCGGGCGCGCAGCGTCGGGCCTGATACCGTGATGTCGACGTCGATGCCGAGGCGGATCGCTTCCGTGTAGGCGCCGTCCTCCTTGAGGAGGAGAGACCCGGATTTGGCGTCGCCGGGCTGGAGCAGGCTGGCCCGCTCCGTCGTCGCCGACCAGCCCGGCTCGAAGCTCACCAGCAGGGCCATGAAGGCGACCAGCATCACCGCGACGCCCTGCACCAGAAGAAACAATCCGAGCCTGATCAGCCGGCTCAGCATGGGGTGTTCGTCGCTGTCCGTTGTGTCGTAGGTGTCCATTTGGCCTGCTCCCGGAGGATGTTTGCTGGCCCTCAGCATCCGCCGGGATAGCCCGATTTCGCGAGCAGAATGATCGGCAATGTTCCGCCGCGTCCGGCCCGCGCGGTCCGCCTCTGCGTGGCGAAGTGTGGTTTTGTGCTGGTTTGTCCGCCCTGCTAGAGTGGCCATGCTGGAGCAGGGCCACGATGCAGACGCAGGACAAGTTCACCGACAAGCAGCTCTCGGACGAGCAGAGCCGCGAGATCGCGGAGACCATTCGCGAGGAGCTCGCCAGACGCCGGATCTCCCGGCAGGCGCTGGCCGAGCAGGCCAAGCTCAGCCTGTCGACGCTGGAGAAGGTGCTCGGCGGCCGACGGCCGTTCACGCTGGCGACCACGGTGCGCCTGGAGCAGGCGCTGGGGGTCTCCTTGCGCAAAAGCGCCGTCGTGGTGACGCCTCCGGCCGCAAGCGATGTCGCGCCCGACAGCCTCGGCTCCTATGCACATCGCGCGGTGACCTGGCTCGAGGACGTCTACATCACGCTGCGACCGTCGTTCGGCGACAAGGACGCTATCTTCGCCTACCGTACCGAGATCGTCTGGGAGCCGAAGGTCTCCTCACTGGTGTTCCGCGAGGGTGAGCGGACCGATGCCGCCTACGAGCACACCGGCGAGGTTGCGGTGCCGCATCAGTCCGGCTTCATCTATCTCGTCATCATCAAGCACGGTCAGCATCGCGTGATCACGGTGTCGCGGCCGACGGTTGCCGGCGAGATGTATGGGATCATCTCCACGCTCCGCGCCGGGCCCGGTTCGCAGCTAACGCCGATCGCAGCGCCGATCGCCTACGTGCCGCTCCGGAACTTCCCGAAGCCCTCGCTGGGACGGGTCGTGCCTAGTGACGCCAATCATGAATTGTATCAAAAGCATCTGCGCCGCACGGTGGATGAATCGTTCGCGTTGTTTCTGTCGGTTTGATCCACGGGAAATAGTCCGGAATGACATCGCAAGCGTCTATGAAAGAGGGCATGCCGGACGTGCCTGCACCATACGGCGCCGAATCTCCGCTGTTCTCCGTCATCATCCCGCTCGACGATCACCGCGGGCGATGGCGTCAATCCTGGCTCGGCTGGAAATCGCAGACCATAGAAACATCGCTCTATGAGATCATCCTCGTCATGCCGCCGGACGCCGTGCTCCGGGCGGATATCGAGGCGCTCGTCGGCGGCGAGGCGCGTGTCGAATACAGCGAATCCAGTCATGACATCGAGTTGAGCGCGCTCGGTGCGGCGATGGCCCGCGGCAGCTATCTGTTCTTCACGGAGTCGCACTGCCGTCCCGAGCCTGACGTGCTCGAACTCTGCATGCGCGCCATCGCGGATCATCCCGATTGGTCGGGCTTTTCTTGTCGCTCGATTCCAAGCTGCCATAATGCATTGTCGGAAGCCGAAGCGGCGATGTATCAATCCGACATCGAATTCGGCATGAAGCAGCATCCCTGGCTCAAAGTGCTTGACCAGTGCTTCGTGACACGACGTGCTTCCTACGAGCAATGCGGCGGCCTGCGCACGGATCTGGGCCATTTTGCCGAATGGGTGCTCGCCGCCCGCTATTATGCCGCCGGTGAGGTCATCGGCTATCTCGACGAGGCTCGCGTCCATCACCATTACATCGGCAGGCTGGACGAACTTAAGGCGTTTACGCTGGACTTCGTGCAAGGCGAGATCCGTTATCTCAGCGAGGCGCGCAGGGATCCCGGTAGCGAGCTGTTCGAAATTCCGGCCGAATGGAGCGAGCGAGACCAGTTCGATGCATCGCTTGCGCGCCATGCGATGAACGCACTGGTGCGCTATGGCCTCGCGGGACAGGGTTGGAAACGAACCGACGAGAAGCTGCGCGTCTTATTGCGCTGGATCGGGCCGGCACTGTTCGGCGATCTTTGCGCGCGCATCGTGGCGCGTCTCGTGGCTGGGCACACGCGCGCGGTCCTGATCGCGATGACCGTGGTAGGATCAAGCGAAGCCGGCGCGCGGTGGATGAAGCGCTATATCGCGTCCCTGATCCGCATTCAAAGGCTCGACTGCATCCATCGGCAGCGGCAGCAGGGCACCGGGCCCGCCTCGCAGCCATTGGGTGGCGATGTGATCGCGTCGGTCGGATTCCACGCCGAGGAGTTCTCCGCGGGTCACACATTCCGCTGGAGCGAGCCGCAGGCTGCCGTGCGGATCAAGGGGACGCCGGGCCGCAACGTTGTTCGCATTCGAAGCCCCGCACTTCGCGCGCCGCTGGATACGATCGGCACGCGCTTCTATGTCGAGGGCGCGCCCGTCGATCCCGAAGCGGTCGTGACCGGCTGTGACGGCTACACGCTGAGCCTCGATCTGCCGCCGTCAGGCATCGTCACGCTCGCCTGGGCATGCCCCGTGTTCAGGGGCGTCGGTGATTCGCGTCGTCTCGGCCTGTCGATCGTGGCGATTGACGTCGGCCATGACGTGCTCGCGATCGAAAGCGCGGGAACGTCCTCCGCGCTCGCTTGAAAAGAATAGCGGCCCTTCGGCGGCTATTCGACTTTCTCAGGCTGCCGCGTTCAGTCGAACTAGCCGCCCGTGATGCATCGGCTTCCATTCCAGCTCAGCGATCTTCTTGATCGCCTGCGCCGCGAATTTCGGGGTTGCGATGTTGACGAAGACATCGGCGCCGGTGCCCTTGAGCTTGACGATATGGGCGTCGATCGAAGGCTCCGACGTCTCGTAGCTCTCTTCGGCCACGATGAGTTTCGATGCCTTGTCACCGAACACGTCCTTGATGCCGGCGAGGTAGTCCTTGCCGAAATCGTCGTTGGCATAGAAGTTGCGCATACGCGGTTTGGGTTGTGAGTAGCGCCAACGCCGTTGCTGCGGCAAGCAGGGAGAGTTTCTTGTTCATGAGAATTCCTTAAATTCCCTTGGGGTCCTTCTCGGTTTGGAGCAGGCACGTCGGAAAAGAAAAGCGCCCGCGAGAGGGGCGCTTCGATCAGGTGTTGGCGGCTTTCTTGTCGACTTCCGAGGCGCCTGAGAATTCCTTGCGCAAGGTCGGCTTGTGGATCTTGCCGGTGGCGTTGCGGGGTAACGCATCGACGAAGCAGACCTGGCGCGGGCATTTGAAGCGCGCGAGATTCGCCGCGCAGTGCGCGAAGACATCGGCCTCGGTCAGCCGCTGGCCGGGCTTGGCCGCGACGATGGCGAGGCCTACTTCCCCCCATTGCGCATCGGGAATGCCGATCACGGCGGCTTCCGCGATGGCGTTGAGTTGGTGCAGGACGTTCTCGACCTCGGCCGGATAGACGTTCTCGCCGCCGGAGATGTACATGTCCTTCCAGCGGTCGACGATGTAGTAAAAACCTTCCTCGTCGACGCGCGTGGCGTCGCCGGTGTGCAGCCAGCCGTCGGTGAACGACGTCTTGTTCGCTTCCGGCCTGTTCCAGTAGCCGGGTGTGATGTTAGGCCCGCGAACCCAGAGCTCACCGAGCTCGCCGATCTCGACATCGCTTCCGTCGGGCCGCACGATCCGCACTTCCGTGTGCAGCACCGGCTTGCCGGCGGAGCCGGCTTTCCGTGCCGCATCCTCGCGGTCGAGCACCAGCACGGCCGGCGAGGTCTCGGTCATGCCGTAGCCCTGCTGGAGCGCAACGCCGCGTGCCTCCCAGACTTTCAGCAGCGGCACCGGCATTGGTGCGCCGCCGACACCGCCGACGATCAGCCGACCGAGGTCGGTGGTCGCGAAGGTCGGATGCTGGGCCATGAACTGGTAGATCGCGGGCACGCCGAAGAACACGTTGATGCCGTGCGCGGGATCGTTGATCAGGCCGAGCGCCGTGCCGGGATCGAAGGCGCGCATGATCATCACGGCACCGCCGGCATGAAGCACCGGATTGGTGTAGCAATTGAGACCGCCGGTATGGAACAGCGGCAGCACGGTGAGCAGCACCGAAGACGGCCCGATGCAGGCGGGGCCGCCGAGATTGACGCAATTCCAGAAGGTCATGCCATGGGTGATGGTCGCGCCCTTGGGATGACCCGTCGTGCCCGAGGTGTACATGATGGTCGAGACATCATCGAGCGTGACCTCTTCGATTTTCTCAAGTGGCTTTGCGGCGGCGATGCCGGCCTCATAGGTCCCGCCGGGACCAAGCAGCAGGCTCGTCGCAATGCCACAGAGCTTCGCCACGGCAAGCGCCGTCTCGGCGAGATCGGTGTCGTGGATCATCACCTTCGGCGCGCAATCGCCGGTGATGAACTGGAGCTCGGGAACGGTGAGGCGGGTGTTCAGCGGCACGAAGATCGCACCTAACCGGCCGCAGGCAAACTGCACCTCCAGCGTATCGGTCGTGTTCAGCGCCAGCACCGCGACGCGGTCGCCGCGCGAGACCTTCAGCGTCTCGCGCAGAAACGAAGCGAGACGCGAGATACGCGCATCGAGCTGCGCATAGGTGAAGCGGCGCTCGCTCGCGAGGTCGATCACCGCAACCTTGCCAGGTGTGCGGCGGCCATGGTGGGCGATCCAGTCATAGTAACGAACGGCCAAAAATTCCTCCCTCGGCGGTCTTATGCCGCCCGCGTCCCTATTGCCATGCACCATGCCCGGCATGGCCCTTGGGCCAGCCGGAGTTTGTGCGCCACGTCTTTTTTGACACGTCTTTTTTTGATCTGGAGTTGGCGCGCGAGGGGCGAAAATCGTCTTGCGTTGAGTTGCTAGAGGGAAGTCCTGCTCGGAGGGGTGGCCCCGGCCAGCCACTCCGCGCAAGTGAGCCGCCAAGGTTCCGGCCATGGTGGACGAGACGAATCCGCCAGCAAGGCGAGAGTGCGATGAAGAGTCCGTTCTATACCGCCGAGCATGACGCCTTTCGCGAGGTGATGCGCCGCTTCGTCGACAAGGAGATTGCGCCCTTCGCCCATGAGTGGGACGAGGCCGGCGAATTCCCCCGCGCGCTCTATCGCAAGGCGGCCGGAATCGGGCTCTTGGGGCTCGGATTCCCCGAGGAATATGGCGGGATCGCCGCCGACCAGTTCATGAAGATCGTGGCCAGCCAGGAGCTGGCGCGGGCCGGCGCCGGCGGCGTCAGCGCCAGCCTGATGAGCCATACTATCGGTTCGCCGCCGATCGCGCGGGCAGCGCGGCCCGAGGTTCGGGTACGCGTGCTGCCGCAGGTGCTCGCCGGCGAGAAGATCTCCGCGCTCGCGATCACCGAGCCGGGCGGCGGATCCGATGTCGCGGGCCTCCGGACCAAGGCGCGGCGCGACGGCGATCACTACGTCGTGAGCGGCGAGAAGACCTTCATCACTTCGGGTATGCGCGCCGACTATCTGACCGTTGCAGTGCGGACCGGCGGCGAGGGCGCCGGCGGCGTCAGCCTGCTCCTGATCGAGGGAGATACGCCCGGCCTGTCGCGGACGAAGCTGAAGAAGATGGGTTGGTGGGCTTCCGATACCGCGACGCTGCATTTCGACGAATGCCGCGTGCCGGCCGAAAACCTGATCGGCGAGGAAGGCCAGGGCTTCAAGATCATCATGCGAAATTTCAACAGCGAGCGCATGGGCATGGCGGCGGGCTGCACCGCCTTCGCGCGTGTTTGCCTCGACGAAGCGATTGCCTACGCCAAGGAGCGTAAGACCTTTGGCAAGCCGCTCGCGCAGCACCAGGTGATCCGCCACAAGATCGTCGACATGGCGCAGAAGGTTGCGGCATCGCAAGCGATGCTGGAGCTGCTGGCCTGGCGGCTGGAGCAGGGCGAAAGCCTGGTCGCCGAAATCTGCATGATGAAGAACCAGGCGACCCAGACCATGGCGTTCTGCGCCTCTGAAGCCGTGCAGATTTTTGGCGGCGCAGGCTTCATGCGCGGCATCAAGGCCGAGCGCATCTACCGCGAGGTCAAGGTCAACGCCATCGGCGGCGGCACCGAGGAGATCATGAAGGATCTGGCGTCGCGGCAGATGGGGTTGTGACGACGAGAGGAAGAAATGCTGTTCACCGCCGACCACGACGAGATCCGCCGTTCCTTACAAAAATTCATCGCCAACGAGATCAATCCTCATGTCGATGAGTGGGAGAAGGCCGACATCTTTCCGGCGCACGAGCTGTTCAGGAAGATGGGCAGCCTCGGCTTTCTCGGGCTGAACAAGCCGGTCGAATTCGGCGGCTCCGGGCTCGACTATTCCTATGCGCTGATGATGGCGGAGGAACTGGGCGCCATCACCTGCGGCGGGGTGCCGATGGCGATCGGGGTGCAGACCGACATGGCGACGCCGGCGCTGGCGCGATTCGGCTCGGACGAGGTGCGTCGCGAATTCCTCAGCCCCTCGATCGCGGGGAATTTCGTCGCCTGCATCGGCGTCTCCGAACCCGGCGCGGGCTCAGACGTGGCCTCGATCAAGACCAATGCGCGCTCGGACGGCGACGACTACGTCATCGATGGCGGCAAGATGTGGATCACCAACGGCACCCAGGCCGACTGGATCTGCCTGCTCGCCAATACCGGCGACGGAGCCGTTCACCGCAACAAGTCGCTGATCTGCGTGCCGATGAAGACCAAGGGCGTCACCGTCGCGCGAAAGCTCGACAAGATGGGCATGCGCTCGTCGGATACCGCGCAAATCTTCTTTGACAATGTCCGCGTGCCCAAGCGCAACCGGATCGGCGAGGAGGGCAAGGGTTTTACCTACCAGATGATCCAGTTCCAGGAGGAGCGGCTATGGGGCGCGGCCGCCTGCCTGAAGGCGCATGAATACATCATCAACGAGACCGTCGAATACACCCGCAACCGAAAGGCCTTCGGGAAGTCGATCCTCGACCACCAGGTCGTTCACTTCAAGCTGGCCGAGATGCAGACCGAGGTCGAGCTGTTGCGTGCGCTGATCTACCGCGCCGGCGAGGCGCTGGTGGCGGGCGAGGATGTCACAAAACTTGCGACCATGGCCAAGCTGAAGGCCGGGCGGCTCGGCCGCGAGCTTACCGACGCCTGCTTGCAATATTGGGGTGGAATGGGCTTTATCAACGAGACGCCGGTCAGCCGCGCCTATCGCGACAGCCGCCTGACATCAATTGGCGGCGGCGCCGACGAGGTCATGCTGATGGTCCTGTGCAAGATGATGGGTACGCTGCCCGGCAGCACTAAAGTTTGAGCACGATCTCTTCGGAAAACCGCTGCACACTTTTCCGGATCCGGCTCTAGGGGAAATTCCTGATGATCACGCTCTATCACTGCGACGCCGCGCGCTCGTTCCGTCCGCTCTGGATGCTGGAGGAGATGGGCCTTCGTTACGAATTGAAGATGCTGCCGTTCCCGCCGCGGGTCTTCGCCAAGGATTATCTCGGCATCAATCCACTTGGCACCATTCCGTTCATGATCGACGGTGACGCACGGATGACCGAGTCTTCCGGCATCTGCCACTATCTCGGCGTCAAGCACGGGCCGACGCCGTTGATGGTGGGACCAGAGGATCCGGCCTATGGCGCCTTCCTGAACTGGATGTATTTTTCCGACGCCACGTTAACCTTCCCGCAAACGCTGGTGCTCCGATACAGCCAGCTCGAGCCGGAGGAGCGCCGCAATCCGCAAGTCGCCAGCGACTATGCCAAATGGTTTCTGGGCCGGCTGCGCGCCGTTGAGGCAGCGACCGCGAATGCCGAGACCTTGTGCGCCGGCCGCTTCACTGCCGCCGACATCGTCATCGGCTACGCGCTCCGCCTCGCCGACAATATCGGGCTTGCCAAGGATTTTGGGCCAAATGTCGCAGCCTATTGGGCGCGCTTGCAGCAGCGGGATGGTTTCAAGCGCGCGGTTGCTGCGGAGCAGAAAGCAGGAATCGAGCAGAACATCGTGCCGCGGGTAAGGGCGTAAGACTGGTCGTCCCGGCGAAGGCCGGGACCCATACCCCCAGGGAGATGTTTTGCGAAGATTGCTCGTTCGGGATCAGCACCGCCCCCATCGATAGACCTCGCGGTATGGGTCCCGGCCTTCGCCGGGACGACGGTTGTTGAAGAGTTCCGAGTCGTCCACCACCCCTCCCGGACTGCCGCCGTTTTGCGCTCGATGACAGCGCTATCCCGCCGTGACAGCGCCCAAATTTCCGCTAAGGTGACCTCCGTCCGCAGCGGCCAAAGAGCCGCGCGAGGAGGATCCCCCCATGGAAGATAACGGTCGCGAATCCGACCATCTGATGCTGATCACGCCGGAGCGGGTGTTTTACGCCGGTCTGCTCGGCCGCCCCCGCAAGCGGACCCCCGGCTGCTGTCACGTCTATGTGGCGGTGAAAGGCAATTTGCATCTGACGATCGACGACGTCCTCGCCACCGGCGAGCTGTTCGTCACGCTGCCGAACCAGCGGCACTCCATCGCCAGCGACTACCGCACTGCGATCAGCGTGACCCTCGAGCCCGAAAGCATGCCGGACGGCGTGATCGAGGCTCTGGCGGAGCGGCTGACCGGCCCCGACCGGGCCGTCTATGCCCGCAAGATCCTCGCCGCCTATGCGCTGCTGCGCCAGCGCCGCTATGGCGACATCACCACCGCCGAATTCGACGAGATGTGTTTTGGCGTGGCGCTGCCGCGCCGCGTACTCGATCCGCGGGTGATGCGCGCCGTCGCCCGCATCGGTCGCTTCACAGGCGAGCCCGTGACAGCGGACACTTGTGCGGCGGACGCCGGACTTTCCGCTTCGCGTTTCCTGCATCTGTTCAAGGAAGAGACCGGCATCTCGTTCCGCTCCTTCCGCGCCTGGAAGCGCGCGCGTCATTTGCTGCACTTCGCCAACCAGGACCTCAATCTCGCTCATCTCGCACAGGACATCGGCTATCCCGATTCCACCCATTTCAGCCACTCGATCCGCCGCTTCTACGGCTTGAAGCCGCGCGCGATCTTCGTGGGCTCGCGGGATCTCGCGATTTATCGCAGCAGCGAGACGGTGAGGCTGGCGGAGGCGAGCTGATTGCTCTCGTAGGGTGGGTTACGCCTTCGGCCAACCCACCCTCCGATTTCTCGCTTTTTTCCAGCTTCTCCGCGCAAGAAGCCTCATGCCGCCCATCACATGATCGCAAACGTTGAATTATCAACGTGCGAGACATTCAAGGCATGAGCGACAAGGCCGTCATCACCTGCGCGCTGAACGGCGTGCTCACCGACCCCAGGCAGCACAACGTGCCTGTGACGCCCGAGCAGATGGCGTGCGAGGCCAAGGCTGCGTTCGATGCCGGCGCGTCCATCATGCACATCCATCTGCGCCAGCAGGCGCCGGACAAGAGGCATCTACCGTCCTGGGAAGTGAACGTCAGCAAGGAAATCCAGCAGGCGATCCGCGAAGCCTGCCCCGGCGTGATCATCAACCACACCTCCGGCGTCTCCGGGCCGAACTACAGCGGTGCGCTGGATTGCATCCGCGAGACCAGGCCTGAGATCGCCGCCTGCAATGCCGGCTCGCTGAACTATTTGAAGGTGAAGTCCGACAACAGCTGGGCCTGGCCGCCGATGATGTTCGACAACGCGGTCGAGAAGGTGAAGGTCTATCTCGACGTCATGAACGCGGTCGGTACCATCCCCGAATTCGAATGTTTTGACGTCGGCATCGTCCGTTGCGTCGGCATGTATCGCCAGGTCGGCATGTACAAGGGCCCGCTCGAGTATAACTTCGTGATGGGCGTCGCCTCCGGCATGCCGTCGGATCCCGATCTGCTGCCGATCCTGATCAAGCTGAAGCGTCCCGAGGCGCATTTTCAGGTCACCGCGATCGGCCGCGAAGAAATCTGGCCGCTGCATCAGCGCTGCGCCGAGCTCGGCGGTCATCTGCGCACCGGTCTCGAAGATGCCTTCTATCTCGCCGACGGCAAGAAGGTGACGTCGAACGGCCAGCTGATCGAGGCCATCGCCGCCTGCGCCCGCCGTGCGGGCCGCGAGATCGCGAGCCCGGCGGAAGCGCGGAAGATTTTTGGGACGAACAGGTAGGTACTGCCCCAGCCGTCATTGCGTCGTCGCTTCCGCCTTCGCTCTTCGAGCTGCGGCGGACAAGTCGCTCCTCGCAATGACGAGTAGGATAGAGTGATGTCCATTCTCGAAAACACCATCTCCCCCGGCAGCGCCACCTATCATGCCAACCGCGACGGCATGCTCGGCCTGATCGACCGCATGCGCGCGCTGGAAGAGCGCACGCGCGCGGCGTCAGCGGCCGCGAAGGATCGCTTCCACAAGCGCGGCCAGCTGCTGCCGCGCGAGCGCGTCGCGCTGGTGCTCGATCCCGGCGCGCCCTTCATCGAGCTGTCGACGCTCGCCGGCTACATGTTCGACGTGCCGGATCCGGACAAAAGCGTGCCCGGCGGCGGCGTCATCGCCGGCATCGGCTTCGTCTCGGGCATCCGCTGCATGGTCAGCGCCAACGATTCCGGTATCGATGCCGGCGCGCTCCAGCCCTACGGCCTCGACAAGACGCTGCGGGTGCAGGAGCTCGCGTTGGAGAACAAGCTGCCCTACGTCCAGCTCGTCGAGAGCGCCGGTGCCAATCTGCTGCGCTACCGCGTCGAAGATTTTGTCCGTGGCGGCAACATCTTTCGCAATCTCGCGCGGCTCTCGGCGGCCGGGCTACCGGTCGTCACCGTGACCCATGGCTCGTCCACCGCCGGCGGCGCCTATCAGACCGGTCTCTCCGATTACATTGTCATGGTGCGCGGCCGCACCCGCGCCTTCCTCGCGGGGCCGCCGCTGCTGAAGGCCGCGACCGGCGAGATCGCGACCGAGGAGGAACTTGGCGGCGCCGAGATGCACACCCAGGTCTCCGGCCTCGGCGATTATCTCGCGGAAGACGACCGCGACGCCCTGCGCATCGCGCGCGAGATCATGGCGGCACTCGAATGGCAGCGGCCCGGCAGGGTGGCTACGCAAGTCAAGTTGCCCCGCTACGACCAGGATGAGCTGCTCGGCATCATGCCGATGGACCACAAGCGCCCGGTCGACATGAAGCAGGTGATCGCCCGCATCGTGGACGATTCCGATTTCACCGAGATGGCGCCGAATTACGGCCCGGCCACTGTCTGCGGCCATGCCCGCATCGAAGGCCAGGCGATCGGCATCATCACCAACAACGGCCCGCTCGATCCGGCGGGTGCCAACAAGGCGACGCATTTCATCCAGGCTTGCTGCCAAACCCGCACGCCGCTGCTCTATCTCAACAACACCACCGGCTACATGGTCGGAAAATCTTACGAAGAAGCCGGCATGATCAAGCACGGCTCGAAGATGATCCAGGCGGTGACCTCGGCGACGGTGCCGCAGATCACCATCTATTGCGGCGCTTCCTTCGGCGCCGGCAATTACGGCATGTGCGGGCGCGGCTTCCATCCACGCTTCTGCTTCTCCTGGCCCAACGCCAGGACCGCGGTGATGGGCGGCGAGCAGGCCGCCGAGACCATGGCGATCGTGACTGAAGCCGCCGCAGCACGGCGCGGCAAACCGGTCGAAAAGGAAAAGCTCGATGCCATGAAGGCGCAGATCGTCGGCGTGTTCGATGGCCAGATGGACGTGTTCTCGACCAGCGCGCGCGTGCTTGACGATGGCGTGATCGATCCGCGCGACACCCGCGCGGTGCTGTCGGAAGTGCTCGCGATCGGCCGCGAGGGCGATGCGCGCACGCCCCAGCGCATGCAGTTTTCAGTGGCTCGCCCATGAGGAACGGATCAGTGCAGCATCGGCCGTTCTTCAAGGTCTTGATCGCCAATCGCGGCGAGATCGCGCTGCGCGTGATGCGCAGTGCGCGGGAGCTCGGCCTCGGCGTCGTCGCGGTCTATTCGGATGCGGATCGCGACGCGCTTCATGTGCAACAGGCCGACCAGGCCGTGCGCATCGGCGAAGCGCCGCCGGCGCAATCCTACCTCAACATCGCCGCGATCATTGCGGCCGCAAAGGCCAGCGGCGCGGATGCCGTTCATCCCGGCTATGGCTTCCTCGCCGAGAACGAGGATTTTGCGCAGGCCTGCAAGGATGCCGGCCTCGTTTTCATCGGCCCGTCGCCGCAGGCGATCGAGACAATGGGCAACAAGGCCGGTGCCAAGGAGATCATGAGGAAGGCCGGCGTGCCCGTCGTGCCCGGCTATCAGGGCGCCGATCAGGGCGATGAGGTCATGCTCGCGGAGGCCAAAAAGATCGGCTTCCCCGTGATGATCAAGGCGGTCGCCGGCGGCGGTGGACGCGGCATGCGGCTCGTGACGGATGCCAATTCGTTCCCCGATGCGCTGCGTGGCGCGCGGTCCGAGGCGAAGGCGGCGTTCGGCGATCCGACCGTGATCCTCGAACGCGCCATCCAGAATCCACGCCACATCGAGATCCAGGTGTTTGGCGACAGTCACGGCAACGCCATCCATCTCGGCGAGCGTGATTGCTCGGTACAGCGGCGGCACCAGAAGTTGATCGAGGAGGCGCCGTCGCCCGCGGTGACGCCGGGCCTGCGCGCGAAAATGGGCGAGGTCGCGGTCGCCGCGGTGAAGGCGCTGCGTTACGAGGGCGCCGGCACGCTCGAATTCCTGCTCGATCCGAGCGGCGAGTTCTACTTCATGGAAATGAACACGCGCCTCCAGGTCGAGCATCCCGTGACCGAGGCGATCACCGGGCTTGATCTCGTCGAATTGCAGCTGCGCGTCGCGCGCGGCGAGCAATTGCCGATGAAGCAGCAGGAGATTCGCTTCACGGGCCACGCCATCGAGGTGCGGCTGTGCTCCGAAGATGCCGCGCATGATTTCATGCCGCAGTCCGGGCGTCTGGCGTGCTGGAAAGTGCCTAATGGCATTCGCGTCGAGCATGCGCTGCAATCGGGCTCTGAGATTCCGCCGTTCTACGATTCCATGATCGCCAAGGTGATCAGCCATGGCGCGACCCGCGAGGAGGCGAGGGGGCGGCTGATCGTCGGCCTGGAGCAACTGACCGGATTCGGTGTGACCACCAATCAGGCGTTCCTGATGTCCTGCCTGCGTCATCCCGGCTTCGCCAAAGGCGAGGCGACGACGGCGTTCATTGGTGCGCATCGCGACGAGTTGCTGGCGCCGCGTGCGGATGCCGCATTCAATATGGCTTTGGCCGGCCTGCTGCTCTACGTCACGAACCCGCAGGCACCGTCGTGGCGCAGCGGACGGAGCCTCGCAGCAACGTTCCCGCTGCCGGCGAAAGTCGAGATCGCGGGCCACGCGCTTGAGCTCGAAGTCTGGCGCGAACGCGACGGCAGCTACACCGTCGCCATTGACGGCCGGCAGGACAAGTTCGAGATCGACCAGCTCGATCTCGACGTGATCCGCTTCCGCCATGACGGCGTGATGGACAGCACCAGATTCCTGCGCGATGGCGATCAGCTCTATCTCCAGCACCGCGGCATTTCGCTCGAGGTCACCGATCTCACCCTCGCCGCACCGAAGGCCGCCGCAAGTAACGGCGGCGATGGAAAAGTCCGCGCCGCCTTGAATGGCCGCGTCGTCGCCGTGCTGGTGAAGCCGGGCGACCGCGTCACCGCCGGTCAGCCGGTGATGACGCTGGAAGCCATGAAGATGGAGCACGTCCACAAGGCCGGCATCGACGGCGTCGTCGCCGCAATCGACGTCGCCGAGGGTGAGCAGGTGACGGCGGGCAGGATCGTGGCGGAGATCGGGGCGGGTTAGCGCCGCAAGCTCAATTAGTCGTCCCGGCGAAGGCCGGGACCCATAATCACAGGATTGGGTTTGGCGAAGACTCGGAGTTATCAGCTCGCGTCATAACCACTCCCTGGGGTTATGGGTCCCGGCCTTCGCCGGGACGACAGCGGAGCTACTGGCTCCGCCCCGTCCCCTCATTGAGTAAACACGCCACTTGGTGACCATCGCCCGCATCCACCAGCGCCGGCCGTTCCGTCCTGCACCGCTCCATCGCAAACCGGCAGCGGGTGTGAAACGCGCATCCGGACGGCGGATTGACCGGGCTTGGCACGTCGCCGTCGACCAGCGGCGCGAGCCTTTTGGCGAGTGGGTTGGCGACCGGCACGGAGGCGAGCAGGGCCTGCGTGTAGGGATGGCGCGGATTGCGGAACAGCTCGTCCTTGTCGGTAATCTCGACGATGCGGCCGAGATACATCACGGCGACGCGGTGACTGATATGGGCGACCACCGCGAGGTCGTGCGAGATGAAGAGATAGGAGAAGCCGTGCTGCCGTTGCAAATCGATCAACAGGTTGATCACCTGCGCCCGGATCGAGACGTCGAGCGCGGAGACGGGCTCGTCGCAGACGATCAGACGCGGCTCGAGCGCCAGCGCGCGGGCGATGCAGATGCGCTGGCGCTGGCCGCCGGAGAATTGGTGCGGGAAGTTGCGCATCTGGTCAGGCCGCAAGCCAACCTGCTCGAACAGCTTTGCAGTGCGCGCCTCCAGCGCCTTGCCGGTCGCGAGCCCATGCACGGCGAGCGGCTCGCCGACGATGTCCCCGGCCGTCATGCGCGGGTTGAGCGAGGCGAACGGATCCTGGAACACGATCTGCATCGAGCGGCGGTGCGGGCGCAACGCCGTCTTGGAGAGATGCGTGATGTCTTCGCCTTCGAGGCGGATCTGGCCCGAGGTCGGCTCGACCAGCCGCAACACGCTGCGCGCCACCGTCGACTTGCCGCAGCCGGATTCGCCGACAAGGCCCAGCGTCTCGCCGACCCCAACCGAAAAGGAGACGCCGTCGACCGCATGCACCGTGCCGATTTGCCGGCGCAACACGCCGGCGCGAACCGGGTAATGCTTCGTGAGATCGGTGACTTCGAGCAGAGCCTCCGTCATGCCACCTCCGCCACTTCGCCGGCGCGCCAGCATGCAGCGAGATGGCCGCCGCCCCAATCTGCGAGCGGCGGATATTCGGCCTCACAGCGCTTGATCGCGAGCTTGCAGCGAGGCGCGAAGGCGCAGCCCTTCGGCAGTCGCACCAGCGACGGAACCGTGCCGGGAATTTCGTTCAGCCGTGCCTGCGCGGCAACGCCCGACGCCGGCACCGCCGGGATCGATGCCATCAATCCGCGCGTATAGGGATGCTTTGGCGCAGCGAACAGTGCCTCGACACTCGCTTCCTCGACCTTCCGTCCCGCATACATCACGATGACGCGCTGCGCGGTCTGCGCGACGACACCGAGATCATGCGTGATCAGCACGAGCCCGGTGCCGAGCTCTTTCTGAAGGTCCAGGATCAGCGCCAGGATCTGCGCCTGGATGGTGACGTCGAGCGCGGTGGTCGGCTCGTCCGCGATCAGCAGCGCGGGCCGGCAGGCCAGCGCCATCGCGATCATGGCGCGCTGGCGCATGCCGCCGGACAGCTGATGCGGATACTCCCGCGCGCGCCGCGCCGGTTCGGGGATGCGCACCAGGCGCAGCATCTCGACCGCGATGTCGCGGGCCTCTCTGGTCGACGTCGCCCGGTGCAGCCGCACCGCCTCGACGATCTGGTCGCCGATCCGCATCACCGGATTGAGCGAGGTCATCGGCTCCTGGAAGATCATGGAGATGCGGTTGCCCCGGACAGCGCGCATCTCTGCCTCGTCGAGCGCCAGCAGGTCGGTGCCTTCGAGCGTGACGGAGCCGCCGACGATGCGGCCGGGCGGATCCGGCACCAGCCGCATCAGGGAGAGCGCAGTTACGCTCTTGCCGCAGCCGGATTCGCCGACGATGGCCAGCGTCTCGCCGCGCCTCACGGAGAATGAGATGTCGTCGACAGCCTTGAATAGACCGGAGTTCGTGAAGAACACCGTCTTCAGGTTCTTCACATCGAGCACGAGATCGGATTTTTCCGCCATCAGCCGCGCTGCCGTGGATCGAGGATGTCGCGCAAGGCGTCACCGAACAGATTGGTGCCGAACACCGCGAGGCTGATGGCGATGCCCGGGAAGATCACCAGCCATGGCGCCGTGCGGACATATTCGGCGGCGGATTCAGAGAGCATGCGGCCCCACGACGGATAAGGCTCGGGAATGCCGAGGCCGAGAAAGGAGAGCGAGGCTTCAGTGAGGATGGTCGAGCCGAGCTGGGCGGTCGCGAGCACGATCAGCGGCGCCAGCGTGTTCGGCAGCACATGACGCAGCGCGATGCGCACTTCGCTCATGCCGATCGACTTGGCCGCCTCGATGAATGGCAGCTCGCGTAGCGCCAGCGTGTTGGCGCGGATGACGCGCGAGACGGTCGGGATCAGTGGAATGGCGATCGCGATGATGACGTTCGGCAAGGACGGACCGAGTGCGGCAGTCATGATCAGGGCGAGCACCAGAAGCGGTAGCGCCTGCAGGACGTCGGAGACGCGCTGGAACACCAGATCGACCCAGCCGGAGAGATAGCCCGATGTCAGACCGACGATGACGCCGATGCTGCCGCCGAGCGCCGTCGAGCCGATCCCGACCGCCAGCGAGATCCGGGCGCCGTGGATGATGCGGCTGAAGACATCGCGGCCGAAGGAGTCCGTGCCCATCCAGTGCGCCAGGCTTGGGCGCGCCAGCGCCCGGGCGGCGTCGATCGTCAGGGGATCGTAGCGCGCGATGAAATCGGCGAAGATCGCGGTGAACACGAACAGGGTCATGATGACGAGCCCGGCCGCGCCCAGCACATGCCGCTGCGCCAAAAACAGCACGCGTCGCCAGCCGCCGGTCGCGTGCGCCCCGGCCCGCCTCAGTTCAACGTCATAGTCGATCGCGGCCAAACAGCTCTCCTAATCGGTGTACCGGATGCGCGGGTCGAACACGGCGTACAGCATGTCGACGATGAAATTCGCGCTCACCACCACGACCGCAATCAGCATCACGAGGTTCTGCACGATCGGATAGTCCCGCCAGCGGATCGCCTCGACCAGGAAGCGGGCGACGCCGGGGATGTTGAACACGGTCTCGGTGACAATGAGGCCGCCGATCAGGAACGCCGCCTCGATGCCGATCACGGTGATGACGGGTAAAATCGCGTTCTTTAGCGCATGCCGATAGTTCACGGCGGCATCCGATGCGCCCTTGGCGCGGGCAGTGCGGATATAGTCCTGCCGCAGCACCTCCAGCATCGAGGAGCGGGTGATGCGCATGGTCAGCGCAGCACTGCGGAAGCCGACGGCGGCGGCGGGCACGGCGTAGGTCGCAAACGCCTCGAGATATGTTTGCGGATTGGGATTGAAGATCGGCATCTGGCCGAACATCGCCACCGACGCGGTGAGGATGAGCAGGCCCAGCCAGAACGAGGGCAGGGACAATCCGCTGAGGCTTACGACGCGGAGCGCGTAATCGAGCCTTGTTCCCTGCTTCACCGCGCTGATGACGCCCAAGGGAATGCCGATCGACGCCGAGAACAACAACGCCAGGCCGGCGAGCCGTGCGGTGATCGGAATCCGCGGCAGGATCTCCTGAAGCGCCGGCTTCTCGGAGACGTAGGAGTAGCCGAAATCGCCGCGCAGGAAGCCGCTGATCCAGTGCCAATATTGCACCACCAGCGGCTGGTCGATGCCGAGCTCCTTCTCCAGATTGGCCTTGTCGGCGGGATCGACATAGCCGGCCGCGGCGAACAGGATGTCGACGATGTTGCCGGGAACGACGCGCAGCAGGAAGAAGATGACGATCGAGATCCCGAACAGGGTCACGAGCATCAGGAACAGGCGCCGTACCAGATAGGCAAACATCTCTCGCCTCCTGCCGATCTCGTCAGCTGCCCGTGGCCCGCGCTACTTGTCCATCCAGACATCCTCGTACCGGTATCCGTTGTAGGAGCTGTTCGACATCACCGTCACGCCCTTGACGTAAGGTTGCCAGCAGCTGCCGGTCCGCGCATGGAAGATGATCGGGCGGGCGACGTCCTCCTGCAGCTTCCTGTCGATGTCCCACACCAGCTTCTTGCGCTTGTTGACGTCGGTCTCCTGCGACTGCGCGTCGAACAGCTTTTCGATCTCCTTGTTGCAGTAATTGGTGTAGTTGCGCTCGGAACCGCAGGAATAGTTTTCGTAGAACGACTGGTCGGGATCGTCGACGGCATTGCCCGTCAGGTTGAGGCCGAGCATGTAGTCTTTACGCGCGATCTTCGAGAACCAGTTCGCGGTCTCGACCACGTCGAGCTCGCCGTCGATATAGATGCTCTTGAGCTGGTCGATCAGGATCACCGCGGGATCGCGGTAGACCGGGATGTTGCGGGTCGAGACCTTGACGGCGAGGTGCTTGTCCGGTCCGTAGCCGGCCTTCTGCATCAGCTTCCTGGCTTCGTCGCGGTTGGCGTTGATATCGGGGCCGTAGCCCGGAATGGTCTCGAGCATCTCCTTCGGCATGCCCCACAGCCCGTTCGGCGGCGGCAGCAGGGTGCCGCCGACGTCGCCCTGGCCCTCGAACATGATCGAGATGAAGGCCTTGCGATCCAGCGACAGCGCCATGGCGCGCCGGATGTCGATATTGTCGAACGGCGGTGCGGACGAATTGACGATGATATTGGTCGCGACATTGTTGGGCTCGACCACGCAGACCGCGTTCGGCGCCTGCGATTTGACGTCCTTCAGGAGCGGAATGCTCACCTCGGTCGGGAAGGCCATGTCGAATTTGCCGGCGACGAAGGCGAGGATGGCCGTCGAGCGGTTCGGGATGATGGTGAACTCGATGCCGTCGAGATAGGGCCGGCCCTTGCGCCAATAGTCGGGATTGCGGGTCAGCTTGATCGATTCATTGGCCTTGAACTCGACGAACTTGAACGGCCCGGTGCCGATCGGATGCGTGCGCATGTCGCCGGGCGAGACGTGACAGGGATAGACCGGCGTGTAGCCCGAGGCGAGCAGGGCCAGCAGCGAAGGCTGCGGCCGCTTCAGGTTGAAGGAGACCTCGAGATCGCCGTTGGTGGAGACGTCGTTAACTTGTTCGTACCAGGTCTTGCGCGGATTCTGCCGGAACTTCTGCTGCGACTTGCCCATCAACATGTCGAAGGTGCATTTGACGTCCGCCGAGGTGAACGGCTTGCCGTCGTGCCACTTCACGCCCGGGCGCAGCTTGAAGGTCAGTGTCTTGTTGTCGTTGACCCAGGCCCAGCTCTCGGCGAGCTCGGGCACGATGGTGTCCATGCTGTTCTGCGCCACGTCCTGCTTGTAGATGATGAGGTTGTTGAACACAGGCATGAAGGGAACGTTGAGCGAGTAGGTCGCGCCTTCATGGATCGAGGCATTGCCAGGACTGTCGCGGTGGTACATCCGCAAAATCCCGCCCTGCTTGGGCTCGCCGGCGAGTGCAATGGTCGAAAACGCAAGCAAAGATAGCACCGCCGTTGCGGCGAGCGCCCGTACGCTCCGCATCCTCGTCCTCCCTGGACATCGGCCTTTTGCGGCCTGTTTGACAAGACGATAGCGACGCGGGCGGAGGGAGGCAACGGCCAACGCTCGTTACGGCCTTGGCAATTTGGATGACGTAAGGCCGCACGTGGCTCCTTCTCACGATGTGAGTGATGGTTCCCCCGGCGTCGTCCTGGCGAAAGCCAGGACCCATTACCCCAGGGAGGAGTTTGGCGAAGACCAGTCGTTCGGTACTGCCACCGACCACAATCGGGAGATCACGCGGTATGGGTCCTGGCTTTCGCCAGGACGACAGCGGGCTCACACAATCCTCGACGCCTTGTTCCCCCAATACCGGTCCCTTAGCAGCCGCTTGTACAGCTTCCCGGTCGGCAGTCGCGGCAGTTCCTCTTCGAAATCGACCGAGCGCGGCACCTTTTGCCGCGACAGCTGCGCCCCGCAGAAGGCGATAAGCTCTTCGGCCAGTGCCGGCCCCGGCACCACGCCGGGCATCGGCTGCACCACCGCCTTGACCTCTTCGCCGAGATCGGGATTGGGCACGCCGAACACCGCGGCGTCCGCGACCTTCGGATGGGTGATCAGCAGATTCTCGCACTCCTGCGGATAGATGTTCACCCCGCCGGAGATGATCATGAAGGTCGCGCGATCCGTCAAATAGAGGAAGCGGTCCTCGTCGACATAGCCGACGTCGCCGACCGTGCTCATGCTGCCGTCGGCCGAGCGCGCCTCTTTCGTCTTCTCCGGGTCGTTGAAATATTCGAATGGCGAGGCCGTCTTGAACCAGACCTGGCCTGGCGTTCCCGTCGGGCACGCCTTCATGTTCTCGTCGAGGATATGGAGGTCGCCGAGCAGCACCTTGCCGACCGTGCCGCGATGGGCGAGCCATTCCGCGCTGTTGCAGGCGGTGAAGCCAAGACCTTCGGTCGCGCCGTAATATTCGTGGATAATCGGGCCCCACCATTTAATGACGTCGTCCTTCACCAGCGCAGGGCAGGGCGCAGCGGCGTGGATGGCGATCTCAAGCGAGGAGAGGTCGTAGCGCGTGCGCACCTCTTCCGGCAGCTTCAGCATGCGCGAAAACATCGTCGGCACCAGCTGGGTATGCGTAATGCCCCATTGCTGCACGAACTGGAGATAACGCTCGGGATCGAACGTTTCCATGATGATGACGGTGCCGCCCATCCGGATCGTCAGGTTCACGGCGGCCTGCGGCGCCGAGTGATAGAGCGGCGCGGGCGACAGATAGATCATGCCCTCCCGGTACTGCCAGAGCTTTGTCAGGAATTCGAACAGCGGAAGAACGTGCTTCGGCGGTTCCTCCGGCAGCGGCCGCAAAATGCCTTTCGGTCGTCCCGTCGTTCCCGACGAGTAAAGCATGGCGGTGCCGAGCCACTCGTCCGCGATCGGCGTCCCCGGCAGGTCGGCGGTCACCTCAGTGAGGTCGACGATGCGTTCACTCTCGCCCGGGCCGTCGGCGACGATGCACAGCTTGATATCGGGGCAGGCCTCGATCGCCTCGCGGGCGATATCGAGCTTCGCAACCGACGTGATCAGGATTCTCGACTGGCTGTTGACGAGGAGATAAGCGAGCTCGCCCGGCGTCAGGAACGAGTTGATGCAGGTGTAGTACAGACCGGAGCGCTCGCCCGCGCCGCAGGCTTCAAGATAGCGGGAATTGTTCTCCATGAAGATCGAGCAGTGGTCGAGCCGCTTCAAGCCGTGCTTGCGGAACAGGTGCGCAAGCCGGTTGCTGCGCGCATCGAGCTCGCGATAGGTGACGGTCTCGCCGGTCGCCGCCATGATGAAGGCGGGCTGGAGCGGGCGCAGGCGGGTATGCTGACCTGGGTACATCGGTCCTCCGGCTTTAGATCATGCGGCAAGAAGCAGGATTTCGCGCAACTGCGCCGGGCCGTCGATCTTGCGCGGGTTGCGCGGGATCCAGTTCGTGCGCATCGCAGCTTCCGCGATGGCGTCGAAATGCTCCGGCGAGACGCGCACGTCAGCGAGGCTGCGCGGCATGCCGAGCGAGCGGATGAAGGCATCGAGCACATCGGCCGCCTTGTGGCCGGGAAAGCCCATCGCGGCCGCGACGATCGTCTGGCGATCGGCATTGTCGCGCGCATTCCAGCGCATCACGGCCGGCAGCATGATGCAGGAGGTGTAGCCATGCGGTACGTCGAAGGCCGCGCCCAGCACGTAACCGATGCCGTGGCTTGCCCCCATCGGCACGCCGGCGGCGAGCGCGCCCATCGACAGCCAGGTGCCGATCTGCGCATCCATCCGCGCGTCCAGATCGGACGGATCGGCCTTCACCCGCGGCAGCGCGTCGGCGAGCATGGCGAGGCCCTTCACCGACTGTGCGTCGGCATAGGGGTGCGTCTCGCGCGAGCAGATCGCCTCGACGCAATGATCGATGGCGCGGATGCCGGTGGAGAGGAAGAGCCATTCCGGCGTGTGCACGGTCATGGCGGGATCGAGGATCGTCGCGCGCGGCACCACGAGCGGATGCCGTAGCATCTGCTTCACATGGGTGGTGCGGTCGGTGACGCCCGCGATCGAGCTGAACTCGCCGCCGGCGATCGTGGTCGGCACGCTGATCTGGCGCACCGTCGGCGCCGTCATCTCGGGCGCGACACCCTTGTGCACGCGGATACGCTCGATGCCGTCGACATCGTCGATGCCGTTGGCAAGGCAGAGCTGCACCGCCTTGGCGCCGTCAGTGATCGAGCCGCCGCCCACGGTGACGATCAGGTCAGTGCCCGCTTCACGCGCCGCATTGGTGGCGGCGATCACCGCCTCGCGCGGTGTGTGCGCCGGCATGGCATCGAAGACGCCCGCGCAGCGCGTGGCCAGGGCCTGTTTGATCTTCGCGATTTCGTCGGTCTGCCGGTTGAGCGTGCCGGAGACCATCAGGAAGGCGCGGCGCGTCCCCAGCCGGTCCATCTGCGCGACAATCGCCTCGGCTGCGGGATGACCGAACACAACCTCCTCGATCGCGCCGTAAACGACACGTCCCTGGTGCATGCCTGTCCTCCCCGGACAATTCGTCTTGTTTTTTATGAGGGTAATCTAGCCGAGCCGGCTCCGCCCGTCATGTGCGAAGACGCTGGCCGCTCTTCTTTCCCGCAGGCGGGAGAGCCGAACAAGCCCTGTCAACCCGCCATCCGGCCAGGGCATTCTTCCGAGCATTGCGCGTTCATTGGTCTTGAAGAGTTCATCATTGAAACCCATCTTGTGGCGCCCGCGGGTAGAGGCGTACCCTGCTGTTTCTGCGGTTTTTATGCGAGGACCTGGGATGAGTGGACCGGACGGAAGCGAGCAGTTTGTCAAAAAGCACGATTTCGTTTCGCCTCGACCTCGCGCGATCGCCGGGCTTCTCACCGCGGCATTCGCTCTCGCCGGCTGCGGCCAGCCGGCCTCGCAAGGCGCGGCACCGCCGCCTGCGCCGGTGACCGTCGCCCAGCCGGTCAAGCGCACTGTCACCGATTGGGACGAATTCACCGGTCGCTTCGAGGCGACGGAGGAGGTGCAGGTGCGCCCCCGCGTCGGCGGCTTCGTCAACTCGGTCGAGTTCCAGGACGGCGCCATCGTGCATCAGGGCGATCTGCTCTACGTCATCGACCCGCGTCCGTTCGAGGCGGTGGCCGAGCAGGCGGACGGCCAGCTCTCGGACGCACGCGCCAAGGTGGAACTCGCCAAGCGCGAGCTCGACCGTGGACTGAACCTGGTCCAGACCAGCGCAGTGTCCGAGCAGGTCGTCGACCAGCGCCGCCAGGCCTTGCAGGCCGCGCACGCTGCGGAAGTGCAGGCCGAAGGCGCGCTGAAGGCCGCCAGGCTCAATATCGAGTTCACGCATGTGACGGCGCCGCTGACGGGCCGCGTCAGCCGCCATCTCGTCAGCCCCGGCAACCTTGTGCAGGGCAGCGACACCGGTACGTCGACGCTGTTGACCTCGATCGTGACGCTCGATCCGATCTACGTCTATTTCGACATGGATGAGGCGACCTTCATCAAATACAGCAAGCTGTGGTTCGAAGGCCGGCGCCCGAGTTCGCGCGAGACCGCGAACCCGGTCCAGGTGACGCTCGCCGGCGAGACCAAGCCGTCGCATGACGGCTCGATCAACTTCCTCGACAACCGTCTCGATGTCTCGACCGGTACGCTGCGCAGCCGCGCCGTGATCAAGAACACCGATCTCTCGATCCTGCCCGGCCAGTTCGGCCGCGTCCGGCTGATCGGCAGTGCGCCCTATGAGGCGCTGCTGATTCCGGACGTCGCGGTCGCCACCGACCAGTCCCGCAAGATCGTGTTCGTGGTCAAGCCGGACGACACCGTCGAGGCGCGTCCGGTGGTGCTCGGACCGCTCGATGAGGGCTTGCGCGTGATCCGCGAGGGGCTGAAGGCGGAGGACCGCGTCATCGTCAACGGCATCCAGCGCGCCCGTGTCGGCGCCAAGGTCGCTCCGTCTGCCGCGCAAGCGCCAGCCGGTGGCAAGCCCGGTGACAAATCATGAATCTTGGCCGTCTCTCCATCAACCAGCCCATTCTGGCGATGGTGCTGTCGATCGTGCTGCTGATCGTCGGCGCGCTGGCCTATACCACGCTGCCGGTCTCCGAATATCCGCAAGTGGTGCCGCCGACCGTCGTCGTCACCACGCAATATCCGGGCGCCTCCGCGCAGACCGTATCCGACACCGTCGCCGCTCCGATCGAGCAACAGATCAACGGCGTCGAGGACATGCTGTATCTCTACAGCCAGGCGACCTCGAACGGGCAATTGACGATCACCGTCACCTTCAAGCTCGGCACCGACCTCGACAAGGCACAGGTGCTGGTCCAGAATCGCGTCGCGATCGCGCAGCCGCAACTGCCGGACGAAGTGCAGCGCAACGGCGTCGTCACCCGCAAGAACTCGCCCGACATCCTGATGGTCGTGTTCATGCTGTCGCCCGACGACACGTTCGACCAGCTCTACATCTCCAATTACGCGCTGCTCCAGGTCCGCGACCAGCTGCTGCGGATCGACGGCGTCGGCGACATCCAGATTTTCGGCGCACGCGATTATTCGATGCGGTTGTGGCTCGACCCTGACCGGATCGCCAATCTCGGCTTGACCTCGACCGAAGTGCTCGCCGCGATCCGTGCGCAGAACGTGCAGATCGCCGGCGGCCAGATCGCCGAGCCGCCGATTGCAGATCGCGCCTTCCAGCCGAACCTCACCTTCACCGGGCGTTTGAAAGACCAGAAGCAGTTCGAGGACATCCTGATCAAGGCCGGTTCCGACGGCCGCACGGTGCGCCTGCGCGACGTCGCCCGTATCGAGCTCGGTGCGCTGGCGTACTCGACCAACAGCTTCCTGTTGCGCAAATCGGCAGTCGCCATGCTGGTGACGCAGCGGCCGGGATCGAACGCGCTCGCGACGGCAAAAAACATCTCCGACACGATGACGAAGCTCAAGGCGAGCTTCCCGAAGGGCCTCGATTACAATATCGGCTACAACCCGACCGAATTCATCGCGCAGTCCGTCCATGAGCTGATCAAGACGATCTACGAGGCCATGCTGCTCGTGGTCATCGTGGTGCTGGTGTTCCTGCAGGGCTGGCGACCGGCGATCATTCCGATCATCGCGATCCCGGTTTCGCTGGTCGGCACCTTCGCGGTGATGGCGGCACTCGGTTTCTCTATCAACAATCTTACGCTGTTCGGCCTCGTGCTCGCCGTCGGCATCGTGGTCGACGACGCCATCGTGGTGGTCGAGAATGTCGAGCGCCATCTCGAGCACGGCATGAGCCGGCGCGATGCCGCACTCAAGACCATGGAGGAGGTCGGCGGCGCGCTGGTCTCGATCGCGCTGGTGCTGTGCGCGGTGTTCGTCCCGACCGCATTTCTCGGCGGCATTTCC
Source organism: Bradyrhizobium nivariense (assembly GCF_029846695.2). NCBI lineage: Bacteria > Pseudomonadati > Pseudomonadota > Alphaproteobacteria > Hyphomicrobiales > Nitrobacteraceae > Bradyrhizobium > Bradyrhizobium nivariense. The sequence continues at coordinate 101,335 of NZ_JARWCR020000011.1, forward strand.
GGGCAGTTCTTCCAGCAATTCGCCGTCACCATTGCGGTGGCGACCGCGATCTCCTGCTTCTGCTCGCTGACTCTGTCGCCGGCGCTGGCCTCGCAGATCCTTACGCCGCATGAGGAGAAACGGCCGCCCGCCGCCTGGAATCTCATCGCGCGCGGCTGGAACGCCTTCACCGGCGTGTTCAACCGCGTGTTCGACCGTCTCGCACACGGCTATGCCGGCCTCGCCAATTTCGTGATCCGGCACTCGGTGGTGATGATCCTGATCTATGTCGCGCTGATCGGCAGCGCCGGCTGGCTGATCGGGACCACGTCGCAAGGCTTTATTCCGGCGCAGGACCGCGGCTATGTCATCGTCTCCGTGCAATTGCCCGGCGCCGCGTCACTGGCGCGCACCACGGAGATCGTCCGCGAGATCGAGCGGATATCGCTGGATACGCCGGGTATCGTCCGCGTTGCCGCTTTCGCGGGCTTCTCCGGCGCGACGCGCACGCAGGCCGGCAACGCGGCCGCACTGTTCCCGGTGTTCGATGAACCCGAGGTGCGCCTGAAGAAGGGGCTGACGGCGAACGCCATCACGGCCGAGCTGCGCAAGCGGCTCGCCGTGATCCAGGGCGCGTTCATCATCGTCATTCCGCCGCCGGCCGTGCCCGGCATCGGCACCGGCGGCGGCTTCACCATCCGCATCCAGGACCGCCAGGGCCGCGGGCCGGAGCTGCTTGCCGCGGCCACCGACGAGCTTGTCGCCGCGGCGCGCAAATCGCCCTCGCTGCTCGGTCCCACGGTGTTCTCGCCATTCTCGGCCAATACGCCGCAGCTGTTCGTCGACATCGACCGCACCAAGGCGCAGAAGCTCAGTGTCCCCATCGCCAACATCAATGACACGATCCAGACCTATTTCGGATCGACCTATGTCAACGACTTCAACCTGTTCGGCCGCACCTATCACGTCACCGCACAGGCCGACTTTCCGTTCCGAAAGGAGCCGAGCGATCTTTCGCGGCTGCGCACGCGCAACGCGTCGGGTGACATGGTGATGCTCGGCAGCGTGGTCGAGTTCAAGGACGTCTCCGGCCCCGACCGCGTCGCGCGCTACAATCTCTATGCGGCGTCCGAGCTGCAAGGCGAGCCGGCGCCGGGCACCAGCTCGACCACCGCGCTCAACGCCATCAAGAAGCTCGCCGACGACACCTTGCCGAGCGGCTTCACCTTCGAATGGACGGACCTTTCCTATCAACAGGTCACAGGCGGCAATGCGGGTCTCTACGTGTTCCCGATCTGCGTGCTGTTCGTCTATCTCGTGCTCGCGGCGCAATATGGCAGCTGGACCTTGCCGTTCGCAGTGATCCTGATCGTTCCGATGTGCCTGTTGGCCGCCACGATCGGCGTGCGCATCATGGGGCAGGACGTCAACATCCTCACCCAGATCGGCTTTGTCGTGCTGGTAGGATTGGCGGCGAAGAACGCGATCCTGATCGTCGAGTTCGCCCGCGACATCGAGAACGAAGGCAAGCCGCGGCTGGAGGCCGTGATCGAGGCCTGCCGCCTGCGCCTGCGGCCGATCCTGATGACGTCCTTCGCCTTCATCCTCGGCGTGCTGCCACTGGTGATATCGTCCGGCTCGGGCTCGGAAATGCGGCAAGCCGTCGGGGTCGCCGTGTTCTTCGGCATGATCGGCGTCACCCTGTTCGGGCTGTTGTTCACGCCGATCTTCTACGTGGTGGTGAGGAACCTCGCCGAGGGGAAGAACGACGGAAAGCCGAAGGCGGTGGGCTGATGCTCCCCCAACGTCGTCCTGGCGAAAGCCAGGACCCATTACCCCAGGGAGAGGTTGCTGTGCGAGCTGCTAACTCCGAGACTTAGCCAAACAGCTCCCTGGGGTAATGGGTCCTGGATCAACGCTCGCTCCGCTCGCTTGTCCAGGACGACGGCAGCTCATCATCAAGAAGGCCGCGCCCATACTAACGACCAACATGAAATGGATGGGCAGGCGCGGGGTTCTTCACTAGTATCCGCGCGATTTCAAAACAGAAAACTGCTGGGAGCTAACCTATGAAATCAGCACTTTTGGCCGCTGTCGCAACGTCGGCTTTGCTGCTGGCCGCGCCGGCCTCCGCGCAAGGCGTCAAGATCGGCATCCTCAACGACCAGTCCGGCGTCTACGCCGATTACGGCGGCAAATGGTCGGTCGAAGCCGCCAAGATGGCGATCGAGGATTTCGGCGGCGAGGTGCTGGGCCAGAAGATCGAGCTTGTCACCGCGGACCACCAGAACAAGCCGGATCTCGCGACCTCGATCGCGCGCCGCTGGTATGATGTCGAGAACGTCGACATGATCACGGAGCTGACGACCTCATCGGTCGCGCTCGCGATCCACGAACTCTCCAAGGAAAAGAAGAAGATCGACATCGTCGTCGGCGCTGCGACCTCGCGCCTCACCGGCGATGCCTGCCAGCCCTACGGTTTCCATTGGGCCTATGACACCCGCGCGCTCGGGGTCGGCACCGGCGGCTCGCTGACCAAGGCCGGCGGCGACACCTGGTTCTTCCTCACCGCGGACTACGCCTTCGGCTACGCGCTGGAGAAGGACACCAGCGAGATCGTCACCGCCAATGGCGGCAAGGTGCTCGGCTCGGTGCGCGTGCCGCTCAACTCCTCGGACTTCTCCTCCTTCCTGCTCCAGGCGCAGAGCTCGAAGGCGAAGATCGTTGGTCTTGCCAATGCCGGCCTCGACACCACCAACTCGATCAAGCAGGCGTCCGAGTTCGGCATCGTCGCCAGTGGCCAGAAGCTCGCCGGCCTGCTGATGACGCTGGCCGAAGTGAACGGGCTCGGCTTGCAGGCCGCGCAAGGCCTGGTGCTGACCGAGGGCTATTACTGGGATGTCAACGACCGCACGCGCAATCTCGGCGAACGCTTTCTCAAGCGCACCGGGCGGATGCCGAACATGATCCAGGCCGGCACCTATTCGGCGACGCTGAGCTATCTCAAGGCGGTCAAGGCCGCCGGCAGCAAGGATCCGGATGCGGTCGCCAAGAAGCTGAAGGAGCTGCCGGTCGACGACGATTTTGCGCAAGGCGGCAAGGTGCTCGAGAACGGCCGCATGGTCCACGACATGTATCTGTTCGAGGTCAAGAAGCCCTCGGAATCGAAAAAGCCTTGGGATTACTACAAGCAGCTCGCGGTCGTTCCCGGCGACAAGGCATTCTTCACCGCCAAGGACAGCGGCTGCCCGCTGACGAAGTAAGGGTGTTTATGTCGTCCTGGCGAAGCCAGGACGACACTGAGTGTGTCGTCGCAGCTCGGCCTCACACCAGCCGCAGCACCGACGCTCCCAGCGCGCCCGCCCACAGTGCAATGGCGGCGATGCCCTGGATCATGAAGCCTGGGCCGCGTTTTGCGGCGGCCTTCGAATAGCCGATGAAATAGACGATGCGACCGACGATCCAGATCGCGCCGATCGCCGCTGCGCCGGCGTCGCTGATGTAAACCGCGAACAGCCAGAGCGACGGCAGGAAGATCGGCATCCATTCCAGCGTGTTCATCTGGATGCGGAAGGCGCGCTCGAAATCCGGATGGCCCGACATCGCGGGCACCTTGACGCCGGTCCTGGTGCGCGAGCGCGACACGTTGATGCAAGTGAAGAAATAGAACAGGATCGCCAGCAGCGTGACGAGGGCGGTGAGGTGATACATCGCTAGTCCCTTCGAAGAGGTCCCGGTTCAATAGCCGGTCAGCTCGAGATAGCCAACGCCGTCATGCGTGCCGGCAAAGCTGATCGGCCCTTCCCAATAGGAAAAGCCGGTCCCCATCCACGCCTTCGGATTGAGCGGCTTGCACAGGATCGAGAACGACCGCGGGGGGATCGCGATCTGCCATTCCACCGGCAGCTTGTGTCCCGCGACCTCGGCGGTCGCTTTCGGGCTCATCTGGATGTCGTCGCCCGCAATCATTTGCGTGTCGCCCGCGGCGGAGATCCAGTTGCCGAACGGATGATTTTGGCCGTCCTTCTGGCGTAGCCGGTACAGCATCAGCTTGTCGCCGGACGCCAGATGCAGCGACAGCCAGTCCCAGCCGGTCTGGTCGGCGTCGAGCGGCTGGCTGCTCCATTCGCGGTCCATCCAGGCCCGGCCGGAGACATCGACCGGCCGGTCGTCGATGGTGAGCGTGCCGCGGGCGCGATAGAACGGCTGGCTGTAATAGTAGGAGGCCTGCCCGCGCTCTGACTTGCGGCTGTAGCCGCCATCGCCCTGCAACACCACTGGACGATCCGCCTCTAACGTCAGCGCGTAGCTGAAATCGGCACCCGAGGCCTTCAGCGTCAGCGGCGCCAGGGCTCGATCGCCGGTGCGCTCGGATCCGTTCATCTCCCAATCGTCGATCCAGGCCGCGAACGGTTTTGCCGTGACGCCGGCCTGCCCCACACCGCCGCGTGAAAACAGCTCGTTGAAGCGGTGAGTGTCGGCGCGCGTCACCGCGGCGTGGGCCATCCACACCTGTTGGTTGGCCCAGCCGTCGCCTTGCGGCCCCGGCTGCGTCGCCTGGCGGAACAGCGTCCATTGCAGGCCGCAAGGAGCGCCGCTGCCGTCGACGAGATTCGCCGTGAGATACCACCACTCGATGCGAAATTCCGGATGAGGCCCGTGATCGCCCGGAAAGGCGAACGTCTTTCCGGGCGTTACCTTCGCAAAGCCATCGGCCGTCTCGCCGAGCCCGGCATAGCCTTGCGCGCCCGCGCGGCGGGCAGCCACGAGCGCGGCGATGGCGCCGGCGAAGGTGCGCCGCGAGATCCTGTCAGCGCTCATTGGCAAACACCTGGACGAGGCTCGCCGGCTGCATCCGGGCCAGTCGTATCATCGGCAGCAGGGCGGCAAGCAACGAGGCGATCAGCGCGACCGCGACCAGCTCGACCAGTTGCAGCGGAAACACATGGAACGGCAGCCGCCAACCGAACGCTTTCACGTTCACGATTGCGATCAAGCACCACGCCACCAACAGCCCGAGCGGTACGGCGAGCAGCGACGTGAACAGCGCAACCGACAGCGTCTTGGTCAGTTCGATCGCGGCAAGGCGCGGCCGCGTGATGCCGATCGCCCAGAGCGGTGCGAGCTGCGGCAGGCGGGAATTCGCCAGCGTCAAAAGGCTGGTCAAAAGCGCGATGCCGGCGACGCCGAGCGTGAACGCGTTCAGCGCCGACGTCACCGCAAAGGTGCGGTTGAAGATGCGGATCGATTCCGCTTTCACCGTCGCCTGATCGGCGACGTTGCGGTCGTCGAGCGCAAACTGCTGCTGTAGTGCCGCGATCAGGCCGGGGATATTTTGCTTCGCAACGATGAGGCCGATGCGCGTCTGCGGCGTCTGCGGAAATTGCCGAATCAGCGCCGCGACGTTCACCGCAAGCTGTCCCTTGGGATTGCCGTAATCGGCATAGATGCCGACGATGTCGAGCTCCCAGGTCCCGCCCTGCGCCGGCACCTCGATGACATCGCCGACGCGGACGTTGAGGCGGCGGCTCAGCTGCTCGCTGATGAAGGCGGCATTGCCGGGTATGAGCTGGGTCCAGGCACGGGGCGCGGCTTCCAGCAGCGGCCAGCGCTCGCGATAGAGCGCGTGATCGGGCAGGCCGAGCAGTTCCACCGGCTGGCCCTGCACCTGCGTTTCGGCACGCCCGCCCGGCAGGATCGCCTGGACATCGCTGCGCTCCTTCAGCCAGTTGCGGATCGCGACGCCTTTCGCATTGTCGGAGGCGCTGATGTAGACATCGGCGGCGAGCCGCCCGTTGAGCCAGCCGATGAAGGTGCGGCTGAAGGTTTCCACCATGGTGGAGACCCCGACATTGACGGCGAGCGCGAGCAGCAGCGCCATCAGCGCCAGCGACAAGCCCGAGAGCTGCTGCCGGCTGTCCGCCCAGAACCACAGGGCGAGCGGCTGTCGCGCGAAACGCTGCCCGGCCAGCAGGATGAGTTCGAGGAAGGCCGGCAGGATCAACGCGGCGCCAAACATCAGCGCTGCCAGCACGCCAAAGCCCGCGATCAGTGATTGCCCGTAGTGGAGCAGCAACAGCGCGACCGCGAACACGGCGCAGGCGGCACTGCTTTGCAGGATCAGCCAGCGGCGCTGCCTCTGCTGCCAGGCGCGCGGCTGTGCGGTCGCCAGCACCGGCATCCTGATCGCCTTGATCAGGCTGGTCGCCGCGGCCACCATCGCGCCGGCAATGCTGATGCCGACCCCGGCGAGCCACCATTCAGGTCGCAAGCTGAGCTGCCCCGGAATTTGCGCGCCATAGAGTCCACGCAGCGACGCCGCGACGTCGGGCAAGAGCGCGGCCGCAATGAAATAGCCGCAGGCAAGCCCGATCAGGCCTGCGACCAGCGACAGTGCCACGAGCTCGACCACCAGCACGGTGTTGACCAGTCGCGCCGACGCGCCGCAGGCCCGCAAGGTGCGCAGCATCGGCAGCCGCTGCTCGAAGGCAAGGCCGACGGCCGAATTGACGATGAAAAGACCGACGAAGAACGACAGCAGGCCGAACGCGGTGAGGTTGAGATGGAAGCTGTCGGTGAGGTGCTCCAGTTCGGTCTCCGCATTCGGCTCGACCCGCTGCAACTGGTCGCCGACGACGCCCGCCAATGGCGCGGGCTTGCCCTTCGGTTTGCCGATCAGCAGTCGCGAGATCTGGTCCGGCTTGTTCAGCAGACGCTGCGCCACGCCGATGTCGACCACGAGCACGTCGGGCACGAGCTGCGGCTGCACGTGCAGCGGCGGCAGTATTGCGCCGTTGCTGATCGGCGGCGCTGCACCCTCCTGCTCCTGCAAATCGCTCAGCGTCTCCTTCGCCACCAGCGTCTGGCCCGGCGGCGCGACGAAGCTGCTCAGATCCGAAGCACCGAGGCGCGGCGCGTTGCCGACGTCGGCCGGCAGCGTCACCGGCTCGATCCCGAGCAATCGCAGCGAGCGTCCGTTGATCTGGACCCGTCCCTCCAGCATCGGCGAGACCGGCCAGCCGGCGCGGCGGAGCTTGACGAACAGCTCCTGCGAAAAGGTCGCGGCATCAGGTGCGACCAGCATCGGCGTGCGCGCGCCGCCGAAGGTTGCTGCGGCGCGGTCATAGGCGTTGCGGGCCTGCTGGTTGATCGCCTGCACGCCGCTCCACAGCGCGGTTGCCGAGATCAGCCCGATCAGGAGCGTCGCGAACTGCATCTTGTGGCGCCGCCAATGGCTGAGCAGCACGGCGAGGACCCACAGCGCGCGCCTCATGCGATCCGCCCTGCATGCAGGAGGACCTGGCGATCGAGTGTCGCGGCCAGATGCAGGCTGTGCGTCACCATCAGGAAGCCGCAGCCGGTACGCGTGACGAGGTCGCGCGTCAGGGCCAGCACGTCCTCGGCGGTGGCCTCGTCGAGATTGCCGGTCGGCTCGTCCGCCAGCAACAGCGAGGGCTTTGTCGCCAGCGCCCGCCCGATCGCGACCCGTTGCTGCTGTCCGCCTGATAATTGTTCTGGATAACGCTTGAGCAGGCCGTCGAGCCCGAGCCGCTCGATCAGCTCCTTGGACCATGCTGCGTCGTCCCGCCCGGCGATCCGCGCCTGGAAGGCGAGATTATCCGCAACCGACAGGCTCGGGATCAGGTTGAACTGCTGAAACACCAGGCCGATCCGGTCGCGCCGCAGCCCAGCGCGCCCCGCGTCCGACAATTTGGTGATCTCGGTGTCCTCCAACCGGATCGTGCCGTCATCGGCGGCATCGAGCCCTGCGATCAGGTGCAGCAGCGTGCTCTTGCCGCTGCCGGATTCGCCGGTCAGCGCGACGCGTTCGCCGGCCTTGAGGTCGAGATCGACGCCGCGCAGCACATGGACCGGTTCGCCGGCCGAAGAGAACGTCTTGGAGAGGTTTCGGATGCTCAGCACGATGCATGGCGCCGGACGGAATTAACGGAATTGCTGCGTAGCACACTTGCTGCGGAAATGCCGGGTTGCGTTGGTCTCGAAGCCGTTGTTAGCTCACAAGACGGCCAAATCAAAAAAGTGCCAAAAAGGACGACGGGGGAGAATCATGAGCGCTCAGGGAACGCCCAAGGTGGCGGGCAAGACGACCGAAACGCCAAAGGGCGCTTGGGCGGTCACTTTTCTGCTGTTTCTGTTCATGCTGGTAAACTTCGCCGACAAGATCGTCGTCGGTCTCGCCGGCGTGCCGATCATGACAGAGCTGAAGCTCGAGCCGGAGCAGTTCGGTCTGCTCGGCTCCTCGTTCTTCTTCCTGTTCTCGATCTCTGCGATCGTGGTCGGCTTCATCGTCAACAGGGTGCCGACGCGCTGGGTGCTGCTCGCGCTCGCGGTGGTCTGGGCGCTGGCGCAGTTTCCGATGGTCGGCACCGTCTCCTTCACCACGCTCTTGATCTGCCGCATCGTGCTCGGCGCCGGCGAAGGCCCGGCCTTCTCGGTCGCTGCCCATGCGATCTACAAATGGTTCCCCGACGAGAAGCGCACGCTGCCGACCGCGATCCTGTCGCAGGGCTCGGCCTTCGGCGTCATCCTCGCTGTGCCGGCGCTGAACTGGATCATCGTCAACCATTCCTGGCACTATGCGTTCGGCGCGCTCGGCGTCGTCGGCCTGATCTGGGTCTGTGCCTGGCTCGCGCTCGGCAAGGAAGGCCCGCTCGAGGACACACATGCTCAGGCGGCGGCCGAGACGAAGATTCCCTACGTTCAGCTTCTCACCTCGCGTACCTTCCTCGGCTGCGTCGCGGCAACCTTCGGCGCTTACTGGGCGCTATCGCTCGGGCTGACCTGGTTCACCCCGTTCATCATCAAGGGCCTCGGCTTCTCGCAGAGCCAGGCTGGCTGGATCTCGACCCTGCCTTGGGTGTTCGGCGCCACCATCGTGATCCTGACCGGCTGGATCTCCCAACTGATGATGGCCCGCGGCTCGACCACGCGCGTCGCCCGCGGCGTGCTCGGCTCCGTGCCGCTGGTCATCGGTGGCCTGATCCTGGCTGCGATGCCGCATGTCCAGGGCGCGGGCCTTCAGCTCACCTTGCTTGTGATTGGAACGGGCTTGTGCGGAGCGATCTACGTGGTCTGCCCGCCCATGCTCGGCGAGTTCACGCCGACGTCGCAGCGCGGCGCGATCCTCGCGATCTACGGCGCGCTCTATACGCTTTCGGGCATCATCGCGCCCGCCGTGATGGGCACCGTGATCCAGCGTGCCGGCAGCATGCTCGACGGCTACATGACCGGCTTCACCATCAACGCCGCGATCATGGTCGGCTCCGGCCTGCTCGGGCTGCTCCTGCTCTGGCCGAACACGGAGAAGGGCAGGCTGACCGGCACCGCCGCGCCGCGGACCGGCGAGCTGAAGGGCGCGGTGTCGCCGACGTAGATCGGTCCGCTAAAGCATGATCCGGAAAAGTGCGAAGCGGTTTTCCGAAAAGATCATGCTCAAACAACAACCTAAAGCGCGATGATGATTCATCCTCATCTCATCGCGCTTTAGCCACAAATACAGCCGTCGCCGGAACGACGGTTGAATTGTTGGCTACGAATTGCCTTTCTTCCGCTCCGTGAACGGCGACAACACCACCGTCGCGACCATGAAGATTACCGACGCCCCGAACACCCAGTGCGGCGCGCTTTGATCCATGATCCAGCCGAACAGCAGCGGGCTGACGATGCCGCCGAGATTGAAGCCGGTGGAGACGATGCCGAAGGCGCGGCCGGCCGCGCCGGGAGGTGCTGCATTGCGCACCAGCATGTCGCGCGAGGGCGCGATCACGCCGGAGAGAAATCCCGCGGTCGCCATCGTGGCGGTCAGCGCCCAGCCCGGCAGCGTGACCAAAGCGATCAGCAGCACGATCGCCGCGTTCGCGGCAAAGCACGCCGCGGCGACGTAGCCGTGGCGCTCGGTGTGGTCAGCAAGGAAGCCGCCCGCGAGCACGCCGGCAGCGCTGGCGCCAAGAAACGCGGTGAGTGCGATATTGGCGGCGGAGTAGGATGTGCCATAGCCGCTCATCAGCGCCACCACGCCGAAATTGTTGATGCCGGCGACTGACAGGCTGAGCAGCATGAACAGCGCCGTCAGCGTGATCAGCGCCGGCGTGATCACGCCCGGTTTTGGTGCGTTCTCGTTGCCCGGCTTCGCCTTGTGCGCGCCGGCATCGGGGATGTTCATGACGACCAGCAGCAGTGCCACCGCAACGCCGATTGCACCCGATGCGATCAGGGCGCCGGCACCGCCAGACACGGTGACCAGCGCGGCGACGATCGCCGGCGCCACCGCGCCGCCGAAATAGCCGGCAAAGGTATGGATCGAGAAGGCGCGGCCCATCCGCGCTTCGTCCATGTGCTCGGCGAGGATGGCGTAATCGGCAGGATGGTAGACGCTGTTGGCGAGCCCGAGCAGCACGGCACAGGCGATCAGTGAAGCGTAGCTGAGGTGCAGGCCGAGCAGGATCAGCGCGACCCCGCCGAGGGTGAGGCCACCCAGCAAAATCTTTCGCGCGCCAAAATGGTCGACGAGATAGCCGGTCGGCGCCTGCGTCAGCCCCGATACCACGGCGGACACGGTGAGCGCGAAGCCAAGCTCGACATAGCCGACGCCGAGCTGGCTCTTGAGGAACGGGAACAGCATCGGCAGGACCAGCAGATGGAAATGGCTGACCCAATGCGCGATCGAAATTCCCGTCAGCGTGCGCAGCGCGCTCTCCGCCTTGCCTTGCTGCGGTGCGGCGAGAACATCGACCATTGCAGTTCCGTTTCACTCCCTAAGGGAGCGCAAACTATCGGGCACAGCGGTTATTTGTCCATGAACGCAGGCGCATGGCAGTAGCGCGGGCAAGGCGATTCCCGCTGTCGTCCTGGCTTTCGCCAGGACGACGGCGGAGAGGAGGCGCGAGCCCGATGAAAACGCGCGCCGCCTAGCGCTACTCACAACGGCTCGTCATCCGGGCCGTAGCGGTCGCGCTTCGGCGTCACGATGTCGCCGTCTTCGTGATCATCGTCGTCGATGTCGCGCGGAGGCGGGGGCCGCTTCGCCTTGTCTTCCGCTGGCTTGTTGTCCGCAATTTTGGGCGGTTCGTTCGGCTTGCCGATCTTGGCCATGGCTGTTCCCGGATGGTGATGCTGCATCCGTCCTAGCCGGAATATATGGGCGGTTCCTGATTTATCTCAAGAACGGCGGCGAGGCCGTCAGTGCATCACCGGCCCGCCGGCCTTCTTCCAGGCATCGATGCCGCCGGCGATATGCGCGGTGTTGGTGAGCCCGGTCGCCTTGGCGGCGGCCACCGCCATCGCCGAGCGTTCGCCGAATGCGCAGAAGAACACGACGCGGCGGCCGGTGGCGGCCGCGACCTCGCGCAGCATGCCGCCCGGCTTGAGGCTCTCTTCAACGGACGGATAGGGCGTATGCAGCGCGCCTTCGAGCGTGCCGTGCTTCATCCGCTCATTGGTCTCGCGCAAATCGACCAGCAGGATATCAGGACGGCCGAGCGAGCGGATCGCCTCGACGGCGCTGAGCGCGCGGCCCTCCTTCTCGAGCTCCTCCTGATGCAGGCCGACATGCATGTTGGCGGGCACCGCGACGTCCATCATCTTCGGATTGGGCAGCTTCAGATTGGCCATCAGCTCGATATAGTCGTCGACCGAGCGCACCTGGAGCCGCGGATTGTAGCGCTTTTCCTCGCCGATGGTGGAGACGGTGTCGCCCTTGTAGTCATGCGCCGGGAACACCATCGTCTCGTCGGGCAGCTTGAGCAGGCGGTTGAAGATCGAATCGTACTGCGCGCGTGAAGAGCCGTTCTGGAAATCGGTGCGGCCGGTGCCGCGGATCAGCAGCGTGTCGCCGGTGAAGACGCGGTCGCCCATCAGATAGGAATAGGAATCGTCGGTGTGGCCAGGCGTGTACATCACGTCGAGCGACAGGCCCTCGATCGTCACCTTGTCGCCGTCGGCAACCCGCATCGCGACCACGTCGGCCTTGGTCTGGTCGCCCATCACGGTCATGCAATGGGTGCGGTCGCGCAGCTCGCCGAGGCCGGTGACGTGGTCGGCGTGGAGATGCGTGTCCACCGCCTTGACCAGCTTGAGGTCGAGCTCACGCAGCAGCTGACAGTAGCGGTCGACCTTCTCCAGCACTGGATCGAGGATCAGCGCCTCGCCGCCGGGGCGGCTCGCCAGGAGATAGCTGTAGGTGCCCGAAACACTGTCGAAGAGCTGGCGGAAGATCATGGCAAGACCCGGCGTGGAACTGATTTCAAATTCTACTACGCAAGCGGCAAAAAAGAGAAGCAATTCACTGTGTCGACATGAAGATTTAGAAGATTTTTATTGTTGGATAACTGGCCGCTTCACCGGTGCTGTCATCGCCCGCGAAGGCGGGCGATCCAGTATTCCAGAGGCGGGAAGGGGTACGGAGAAGCCGCGGCGTACTGGATTCCCCGCCTACGCGGGGAATGACAGCGGTGGGTGAGGCGGCGGCATAGCCTCTACGGCCGCACCACCGTGTACCCGTTCTCCGCCAGAAACAGGATCTGCCCGACGCCCACTTGCACCGGCGTAGCGGCGGGGATGAACTCCGGCCGCTTGCCCGTCTCCCGCTCGATCGTGTCGACGGTGTTGAGGCAGATGTCGAAGCGTACGCCTTGCGCGATCAGGCTTTCGACCTGCTTGCGGCGCTCGCTGCCGGCGAACAGGAGATCGATGCCGGGACCAAAGGCCACGATTTCGATCGCGACCTTGTCGGGGTCGTAGGCCTTCAGCAAATTGTTGGCGACGCTCAGCACCAGCGCCTGCTTCCTGGCATCGCCGTCGGAGAGCTGCAGCACGATCTTGTGCTCGGCGAACGGCTTGTCCTGGAGCGGCACCTGCTGGGCATAAGCGAGCGGCGTGGCAACGAAGGCGAGCAGCGCCAGCAGCATTGCGGATAAGATTTGCGATCGCATTATCCCTGTCCTGCGATGCCTGGATTGCCCTCGACGCCTTTCAGTGTCACGCCGGAGCCGAGCCGCTCCGGAAACATCCGGCCCGAGCGCAGATATTTGGCCACCACATCCCACACCGGCGCGCCTTGCTGGCCGTTGACCGAGGCCCAGCCCGCGACCTTGTAGCGGTGGTTTGCGGAAACCGCCTTGCCGCCATTGAGCTGCAGCTCGGAGATGCGGCTGCCGATCGCAGCCGTCGGCGTGCAAGTGTAGCTGAGCCCGCCGGCGCGCACCATGTCGCCGCCCTGCTGGTAATAGGGATCGGCGTTGAAGAGATTGTCGCAGATGTCTTCCAGCACGTCCTTGATCTGGGCGCCGGTCATCTCCTGCACATAGGTCTCGGGATAGCTGATCGCGGTTTCCGCGAGCAAATCCTCCATCGTCAGCGCCTGGCCGGACAGCGCGGTGACGCCCCAGCGGAAGCCCGGCGACAACGCGACCTCGGCGTCGAGTTCGGTGCGCAGCGCGGTGCAGATCAGCTCGTCGACCGGGCCGGCGAAATTGTCGCGGCGATACAGCAGGCGATCGGGCGTTGCGATCTTCTCCGACCAGTCGGTGACGAAGGGCGCCCGCAACCGGCCGATCAGTTCGGCCATCGCGGGATCGGGTTTCAACAGCTCGGAATAGACCGGCAGCAGATGGTACCTGACGTCGCTGACCTTGCCCTTGTCGAGCGCGAGGTCGAGCACGGCCAGAAATTTTCCGTTGGAGCCGGCATTGGTGACGAGCGTCGTGCCGCTCGCGTTCTTCACTGCGATCGGCTGCGGGATCGCATCATGGGTATGGCCGCCGAGGATGACGTCGATGCCGGTGACGCGGCTTGCAAGCTTGAGATCGACATCCATGCCGTTGTGCGACAGCAGGATGACTGCATCGACCTTGTCGGTGCCGCGCAAGCCATCGACATGCTTCTGGAGCTCTTCCTCGCGAATGCCGAAGGTCCAGTCCGGCGTGAATCGTTTGGGATGCGCGATCGGCACGTAAGGGAAGGCCTGGCCGACGATCGCGACGCGATGGCCGCCGAGCTCCTTGATCACGGAGGGCTTGAACACGCGCCCCGTCGCCTTGTCGAAGACGGGGGCGTCGTTGAATGCGGCTTCCTCGGTAAGAAAAACGTTCTGCGCCAGAAACTCGCCCCTGAAGCGCTCGAGATTGTCGCGCAGCGCCTGCTCGCCATGGGTGAATTCCCAATGCCCGGTCATCGCCTCGATACCGAGCAGGTTTGCGGCCTCGACCATGTCGCGGCCCTGCACGATGTTGGCGAGCCCCGTGCCTTGCCAGAGATCGCCGCCGTCAACCAGAACGGAGTGTTTTTCGCCGGCATCGCCGCGCAAGCGGTCGATCAGCGTCTTCAGATAGGCGAAGCCTCCGAGCTTGCCGAAGCGGCCTGCGGACTTCTCGAATTCGAAGCAGCTGAAGGCATAGGCATCCGCGCTGTCGGGCCGGATGCCGAAACGTTCGAGGAAGGCGCGGCCGACCAGATGCGGCGGCCGTCCCGCCATCTCGCCGATGCCGATATTGACGCTGGGCTCGCGAAAATAGACCGGATTGAGTTGTGCATGCGTGTCGGTGAGGTGAAGGATACGCGCATTGCCGAACCGTTCGATGTCGTAAATGCTCGCGGCTTCAGTTCCGCGCGCAAGCCGCGGCAGGCTGAGCGATGCGGCAGCAAGGCCCGCACTCCTAAGGAAATCGCGGCGGCGGATCGCCATCCAGAAATTCTCCGCGCCCTCTAATGGTCGCAAGACTGTTGCACGAGCGAACAGTCTAGCGGATTTCCATCGCCTTCCAGGCTTCTTTTTCGGAAATTGCCTGGAAGATCGACGCCTTGGCCAGCGCCTCGGCCTCCTTGGCTGCGGCTACGGCGCGGTCGAAATCGCCGCCGTCGGCCGCCTTCTTCGCGGCGGCCAGCGCCGAGACGGTCACGGTCCATTGGTGGCGCAAGCTGGCAGCCTCCTTTGATGCGGCTTCGGCGGCGGAATAGGCCGTCTTGTAGTCTGCCTCATTTGCCGCGCGCGCCGCCGGCGCGAGGCTTAGGGCAAGTAGCATGGCGAGAGGAAGTGACAGCTTCATGGCCGCGCTCCCGGTCCTGATATCGGCAGGCCGTTGGCGACGTAGGACAGGAAATATTCGACGTCGCGATATTCATCCGCCTGCGGCTCCAGCGGAACCGCGCGGGTCTGGCTGTTGCAGGTGACGAAGCGGCGGCTGGTCGTGCCCATGCCGCTCCATTCGGACCTGTAGATCGGCATCGCGTTCAGAATGCCGAGCGCCGGCGCCAGGATCTCGGCGCGGATGCGCTCGCCCGGGCTCTGCACATGACAGCTCGCGCAGGAGAAATTCATCTGGCCGCGGCGCGTGTAGAAATAGCGCTTGCCGTTCTCGAACGCTGCGAGCGCGCGGGGATCGTCGGGGATCTTAATGTCCATCGGCTTGCCGCGCGAGGTGAAGGCCATGTAGGCGGTGAGCGAGGCCATCTCGTCCTTGACGTAGGAATAGGGCGCCTCGCCATTGGCCTCGCGGCAGCGGTTGAGCGCCAGCTCCAGCGTGACGACCTTGCCTTCCTTCTCGTCGAAATAAGGATAGTTCTGGCGGACGCCGATGCCGCCGTTCGGGAAGCAGTCGGCATAGCTCTTGCCGTTCTTGAACGGGGTGGCGAACATCTCCTTGCCGGCGTCGAGCGCGAACTCGTAAGGCGGGAATTCCTCTTTCTCCTGCCACTGACGCTTCATGTCCTCGTTCATGGAATAAGGACCGTTGACGAAATCCTCGTGCTTCACGTTCGGGAATTTCTGGAAGAAGAAATTCTGGAACGCCCTGGCATCGGCAACGGGATCGACCTTGTCGGCCGCGACCACGTGCGGAGAGGTGAGGGCGAACGCGACGAGCGCAGCGCTCAACGAACCAAGCAGGAGAGAGATGCGGGCCTTCATCACGCGATCTTCGCGGTGGTCGTGTCCGACCCGCCCTTGTTGTCGGTCCAGGAGATCTTGAGATCGTCACCCTTCTTGGCGCCCTTGAAGCTGAACTTGACGTAGGGATCCTTCGAGACCGCGGTGCCCCAATCGGCGACGAAGACGTCCTTGCCGTTATGTTCGAACTTCAGCTCCTGAATGAAGTGCGCCGGGATCAGCTCGCCCTTGGCGTCCTTGACGAAGCCGGTATCCATGGGGTGCTGGATCAGCGCCTGCACCTCGGTGATGTCGCCGTTGGCGGTGGCCCGTACGCGAATGCTGGATGCCATCTCGATCTTCCTCGCTTAACCGCCGCAGCCGCCGACGGTGACCTTGACCTCTTTGGTCGCGCTGTAGAGCTTGCCGTCGGCCTCCACGATCGCGGTCACGTTGGTGGTCTTGGCCATCTTCAGCCGGTTGGCGACACCAGGGATCGTGCCATCAGGAATCTTGTAGCTTGCCGCGAGCGCGTTCGGATTCTCGGCCACGAAAAGCGAGATCGAGGTGACCTTGTCGAGCGTCGTCGTCACCGAGATCGGCACGACGCCGCCATTCTCGGCGATCTCGGGGGCATCCAGCTTGACCTTGTCGGACGGCTCGGCGGTCTTGCCATAGAGCGCCTTGATGGCGTCGGCTTCGCTCTTCTGCCTGAAGGCCTCTTCCGGATATTTGTCGTTGGCGGCCGCGCGCGCGGGAGCGGCGCCGAACGGCAGATTGCCGAAGCCGATCAGCGCGACAGAGGCTGCGCCCTGAAGGATCAGGCGCCGCGTCGCGAGAGGGCCGGTGAGTGTGGTCATCTGAGGTCTCCTGGCGTGCCGGCCGTCACAGGGTTTGCAGGAAATCAACGATTGCGCTGATCTCCTGGTCGGTCAAAATCCGGTTCCGGCCGAACGGCGGCATCATGGACTGCGGATTGCGCTTGGTCTCGTCGAACAGGATCGCGACCAACTCGTTGCGGTCGGGGTATTTCGCCTTGATGTCCTTCAACTCCGGCCCGATCGTTCCCGGCAGGTCGCCGCCCTTGATGACGTGGCAGGTCAGGCAATTGCCCTTGCCGCGGTCGAAGGCGAGTTTCTGGCCGTCGGCTACAGCGGATTGCGCCCGCGCCGGGCTCGCGGCGAGGCCGGCGACAATGGCCAGCATGAGGAACAGAGGCTTCCGGGCAAGGGCGGTCAAGGCATCATTCCAAGGCGTTATGTCGATGATCTCGTTCGCGGAATATAGCGTTCCAAAGCACAAAGGGCATCGCCTGACAATCAAGACCATGTACGCGACAAAATGGAGTTAATATCTTCCGCATTGCAACTGAAGAGAGTATTTGTTGGGCCGATTTGGTCCGAAGAGTTAGGGCCGTGGCGCGGGCCGGCTGTTTCCAGGGCGTTTTGGGCGCTCATCCTGTTTTCATCGTGTTCTCGTTTTTTCAAGGGGACCTCACTTGGCTGAATATGTCGTCGAATTTGGCGGGGATGGCGGACGCGTCGAGCCGGATGGGCGGCTCGATGCGCCGGCATTTCATCGCAATCACGAGCCGCTCTGGGCGGCACTGGAAAAGCATCTCGTCGGTTGCACCGGCAACGTGGTCGAGCTCGGCAGCGGAACCGGGCAGCACGTGGTCTACTTCGCCCGCCATACGCCCGGTCTGATCTGGTGGCCCAGCGACCTCAATCAGCGCCACCTCAAGAGCATCGAGGCCTGGCGCGTTCATGCCGGCCTGCAAAACATCCGCAGCCCGCTGCGGATAGATCTCACGGATCCCGACTGGTGCCCGGAGATGAAAAGCGGACAGGCGCCGTCAAGTCTTGCCGCCGTGTTCTGCGCCAATGTCATCCACATCGCGCCATGGAGCGTCGCCGAGGGCC
Source organism: Bradyrhizobium nivariense (assembly GCF_029846695.2). Taxonomy (NCBI): domain Bacteria; kingdom Pseudomonadati; phylum Pseudomonadota; class Alphaproteobacteria; order Hyphomicrobiales; family Nitrobacteraceae; genus Bradyrhizobium; species Bradyrhizobium nivariense. The sequence continues at coordinate 119,116 of NZ_JARWCR020000011.1, forward strand.
TGTTCGCCGGCGCCGGCCGCTATTTGCGGGCCGACGGCAAGCTGTTCCTCTACGGCCCGTTCAAGCGCGGCGGCAAGCACATTGCGCTCAGCAACGCCGTGTTCGACACGTCCTTGCGTGAAGGCAATCCCGACTGGGGCGTGCGCGACATCAGCGACGTCGAGGCGCTCGCGCGCGGCGTAGGTCTTCGCCTCGTCGATACAATCGAGATGCCGGCAAATAACCTGACGCTGGTGTTCGCGCGCTAGCTACACAGGAGGTGCGCTCCCTCCCCCGCGTGCGGGGGAGGGTCGGGGAGAGGGTGTCTCAACAACGGGACAATCCCCTAGAGGAGAAAGCCCTCACCCGCCGCGCTCTTCGAGCGCGTCGACCTCTCCCGCGAGCAAGCGGGAGAGGTAAGCGTCGCCCGTGGCGCGCAGCGATCAAATCAAGGTCACGCTTCCCCATCCCGCCAGCCGATCTTGTCCTTCAAGAACCGGAAGCCGAGCACCTCGAAGCCGGCGCGCTCCTTGTTGTCCTTGCCGTAGCCATGGCCGCCTGCTTCCGGTTCGTAGAACCAGGCTTCATAGCCCATGGCCTGGAGCTTTGCCGCCATCTTGCGCGCATGCCCGGGATGGACGCGGTCGTCGCGCCGCGTGGTGGCGATCAGGATCGGCGGATAGGGCTGGCCGGCTTTGACGTTGTGATAGGCGGAGTAGGTCTTCAGCCAGTCCCACTCCTCCGGCTTGTCAGGATCGCCATATTCCGCGATCCAGCTCGCGCCGGCGAGCAGTCTTGTGTAGCGGCGCATGTCGATCAGCGGGATGGTGCAGAACAGCGCGCCGAAACGTTCGGGGTAGCGCACCAGCATGTTGGTGATGAGGATGCCGCCGTTCGATCCACCCTGTGCGGCAATGCGCTTTGCTGTCGTCACGCCGCGGCGGACGAGATCGGCGGCGACCGCGGCAAAATCGTCGTGTGAAAGTTTCTTACCGGCGAGCCGGCCGGCATCGTGCCAGCGCGTGCCGAATTCGCCGCCGCCGCGTAAATTCGCCTGCACCGTCGTGCCGCCGCGCTCGAGCCACAGCTTGCCGAGCGACGGATTGTAGTACGGCTTCACCGAAAGGGCGAAGCCGCCATAGGCGCTCATATAGACCGGTGCATCGCCGGTCTCGCCGGTGGGGCCGGTCTGCACATAGGGGATGCGCTCGCCGTCGATCGAGATCGCCTCGTGCTGGGTCACCACGAGCCCGTCGGCGGTGAAAATCTTCGGCGCCTGCTTCAACACGATCGGGCTTGCGACGCCGCGCTCCATCAGCAGCAGCGACGGCGGCGTCAGTGGATCCTGCACATTGGCGAGCAGGTCGCCATTGCTCTCGGAGGGATGGCGGTCGAGCGGCCAGATGTCGACGACGCCGATTTGCGGGAGGCCACCCAAGGTCTCGCGGCTCCAGCTTGTGGCGGACGGCGTGCAGATCTCGAATTGCGGCTGGAGCTCGTCGAGGATCGAGAGCACCAGCTTGTCCGCCGCCCAGAACAGACCCTGCAACGCGCGCCGCGGTTCCGGCGCGAACAGGACCGCGAAATCCCGGCTGCCGGCCAGGAACGCCGAGAGCGACATGCCGAGCACGGTGTCGGCGGCATAGCTTCTCCCCTCGATCGACCAGGCTTCGCGCAGCTTCATCGCGAACCAGTCGCCATGCGCCTGCATCCAGATGCCCGTCGGCAGATCGAGCTTCGTCGTCGTGCCGTCTGCGTCGCGCAGCCAGATCGCATGATTGAAGAAGTCGATCTGGTCGACGATCCAGCTGCGTGGGGCCGCAGCGGTGTCGTCGGCCATGCCGGAGATCGCCATATGATCGGCCGTGGTCTCGATGATCATCTGTGCCTGATCGACAGGCTGGCCGCGTCGCCACACGCGAACCGTCCGCGAATATCCCGAGCTCGTCGCCATGCCTTCGCCATGGGCGCTCGACAGCAGCAACGTGTCGGCATCGAGCCAATCGGCGCCGCCCTTGGCTTCCGACAGTGCAAAACCGTCCTCAACAAAACTCTTCGTGTCGAGGTCGAATTCCCGCAAGGCGACGGCGTCGCTGCCGCCGCGCGAAAGGCTCAAAATGGCGCGCGCGCTTCCCGGCATCGTGGTGATCGAGCTCAGCAGCCAGTCTTCGCCTTCGCGCGCGGCGAGCTGGTCGACATCCAGCATGATCTCCCACGCCGGACGCGATTTGCGAAACTCCGCAAGCGAAGTCCTCCGCCACAGGCCGCGCGGGTTTGCCGCGTCCTTCCAGAGATTGTGCAGATCTGTGCCGCGCCGGCTGACATAGGGAATGTTGTCGGGACGATCGTAGATCGCCGCGAGGATGTCGCGATCGCGCTCGAAGGCCTTTCCACCAAACGCATCGCGCGTCAGGCTGTTCTGCCGCGCGACGAAATCGAGCGCCAGCTTGCCCTCAATCTCCTCCAGCCAGAGCCAGGGATCGTCATCGGGAGCGCTGAGCGTAGGCCGGTCGTCGACGGACATGAACGAAACTCCTGAGATCGCGGCGGATAGGATTTGATCGAGCGCAAGCCGTCAAGTGCGTGGCCCATTATCATCCGCCCGATTGCGTCAGAGGCATGGCCTGCGCCCGTTTGCGCCGGTTGCCCGCCCTCCCGCGCCCCGCCATAGTGCCGGGAATCAACGGAGCCTCTTGAAAGCCCCTTAAAAGCCCCTTGGGGCGGAAATGCCGATGTTAGATGTGACTGCAGCCAATGAGATCGCCGCCGACGCGCGCGTGCGCGCCAATGTGGTGCGCCTTGCCGCCGCGCAGGCGCTGACCGGCGCCAACTCGGCGGTGATCTTCGCCACCGGCGCGATCGTCGGCGCCACGCTCGCGCCAGACGTCTCGTTCGCAACCGTGCCGATCTCGATGTATGTGCTCGGCCTCGCCGCCGGCACGCTGCCGACCGGCGCGATCTCGCGCCGCTTCGGCCGCCGCATGGCTTTCGTCGTCGGCACCGGTGTGGGCACGCTGACCGGTCTGCTCGGCTCCTTCGCAATCCTGCACGCTTCGTTTCCGTTGTTCTGTCTGGCGACGTTTCTTGGCGGCCTCTACGGCGCGGTGGCGCAGTCCTATCGCTTCGCTGCCGCCGACGGCGCCAGTGCTGCCTATCGGCCCAAGGCGGTGTCCTGGGTGATGGCGGGCGGTGTGTTCGCCGGCGTGCTCGGTCCGCAGCTCGTGCAATGGACCATGGATGTCTGGCAGCCTTATTTGTTCGCCTTCAGCTTCCTGGTCCAGGCTGCTGTCGCGCTGGTCGCGATGGGCATCGTCGCCGGGGTCGACATGCCGAGGCCGGCGCCGGCCGATCTTCACGGCGGGCGGCCGCTACTCGACATCGTGACCCAGCCGCGCTTCATCGCGGCGGCGCTGTGCGGCGTCATCTCCTACCCCATGATGAATCTGGTGATGACTTCGGCGCCGCTCGCCATGAAGCTGTGCGGCTTAAGCGTTTCCGACTCCAATTTCGGCATTCAATGGCACATCGTCGCCATGTACGGGCCGAGCTTCTTCACGGGTGCGCTGATCGCCCGCTTCGGCGCGCGGAGGATCGTTGCCGCCGGCCTGCTGCTGGAGGCCGGTGCGGCCGGCATCGGCCTGTCCGGCATCACCGCGATGCACTTCTGGGCCACGCTAATCGTGCTCGGTATCGGCTGGAATTTCTCCTTCATCGGCGCCTCTGCGCTGGTGCTGGAGACGCACCGGCCGCAGGAGCGCAACAAGGTGCAGGCCTTCAACGATTTCCTGGTGTTCGGCATGATGGCGATCGGCTCGTTCTCGTCCGGTCAATTGCTCGCCAATTACGGCTGGTCCGCGGTGAACATGGTGGTGTTCCCGCCGGTGCTGCTCGGCCTCGCCGTGCTCTCGCTGGCGTCCTGGGCCCGCCGCCGCAAAGCGCGGCTGGACGAGGCCATGGGCGAGTTCCCGGATGCGATCTGAGATGGCAGGATGCTGTCAGCAGCGTTGATGCTTCGATCCAGATCGAAGTGATTGCCGGGGCTTGGGTTGTTACATGATGCTCGTCATGAACAGGCGGGCGTGAAGCACGGCGCTCGCGGGGGAAACGAAGGACAAGCGCAAATGCTCGACAACCCCCGGCACGACGCATCCATCGACGAATCCTCTCTCCGCTACGAAGGCTGGCGCATCGTTGCGGTTTGCTTCCTGCTCGCGACCTTCGGCTGGGGCCTCGGCTTCTACGGCCAGAGCGTCTATGTCGCCGAGCTCCAGCGCGCGCACGGCTGGTCGGCCTCGCTGATCTCATCTGCCACGACGTTCTTCTATCTGTTCGGCGCGCTGCTCGTCGTCTTCGTCGGCGAGGCCGTCAACAAGTACGGCCCGCGCCTCGGGCTGATCGCGGGCACGCTGGCGATGTCGGCTGCAGCGGTCGCGATTGGCGCGGTGCGCGAGCCGTGGCAGCTTTATCTCGCGAACGCCGTGCTCGCCTTCGGCTGGGCCGGCACCAGTTTGGCGATGATCACCAACACGATCAGCCTGTGGTTCGATCAGAAGCGTGGCATGGCCATCAGTCTTGCGCTGAATGGCGCAAGCTTCGGCGGCATCGTCGGCGTGCCGCTGCTGGTGACCTTGATCGGTCATATCGGCTTCGCCAGCGCGATGTTTATCGTCGCGGGCGCCATGCTGGCGCTGCTCCTGCCGGTGATCCTGATTGTCGTCGGCCGCCCGCCCGATCTCCATGGTCGGCGCGTAACGACGAAGGCGAAGCCGCGATCGTCGGCGCAGATCCGCGCGGGGGCGTTGCGCGATGTCGGCTTCCTCACCGTGACCATTGCCTTTGCTTTGGTGCTGTTCGCGCAGGTCGGCTTCATCGTGCACCTGATCTCGTTCCTCGATCCCGTGATCGGGCGCGAGCGCGCCGCTGTGGCCGTCGCGGTGCTGACGGCGATGGCGGTGATCGGCCGGGTGCTGTTCTCGCTGGTGATCGACCGCCTCAACCAGCGGCTCGCCTCGGCGCTGTCGTTCCTGAGCCAGGCCGTGGCACTTCTCGTTGTGGTCAATTTGCACAATGATTACGTGCTGATCGCCGCTTGCGCAGTGTTCGGCTTCTCGGTCGGCAACCTCATCACGCTGCCGTCCCTGATCGTGCAGCAGGAATTCGATTCCGCCTCGTTCGGCGTGCTGATCAGCCTCAACACCGCGATCAACCAGGTGACGTATGCATTCGGCCCCGGCGTAGTCGGCTTCCTGCGAGACTTTTCGGGCGGCTATGCGCTGCCGTTCTATCTCTGCATCGCGCTGGAGGTGGTGGCGGCGGCGTTGATCATGGTGCGCGGGAAACCCAAAGCGAAAGCTCTCGTAGGCCTCACGCCTCGCGCTGCCTCAGCAGTTCCTCCAGATCCAGCCGCTTCGTGACCATCGCGAGCTTCCCGTCCGGCCCAAACGGCCATTGCTCCCTGGGCCGGTCCCGATACAGCTCCACGCCATTCTGGTCCGGATCGCGCAAATACAGCGCTTCGGACACGCCATGGTCGCTCGCCCCATCCAGCGCAATGCCGGCCGAGAGCACGCGGTGCAGCGCATCCGCCAGCGCGGGCCGCGTCGGATAGAGGATCGCGGTGTGATAGAGACCGGTCGTGCCTGGTGGCGGCGGCGACCCGCCCTTGCTCTCCCAGGTGTTGAGCCCGATGTGGTGATGATAGCCGCCGGCCGAGATGAAGGCTGCGCCCGAGCCCATCCGCTGCATCAGCTCGAAGCCCAGCACGCCGCAATAGAAGCCCAGCGCGCGATCGAGATCGGCGACCTTGAGGTGAACGTGGCCGATCCGGGTGCCGGCGGCGATGGCTTGGTTGTCCGACATGTGGCTGCTCCGTTGACAACCCCCACATAAGGCGGGCCTCGGAACAGTGCTACTGGCCTATCCTGAAACCCATCGTTTCCATATGCGAAACTATGAGAGCTCCGAGATCTCGCCCTCGGGCAGGCCGAACTCGAATGTGTTCAGCGTCATCGACACCAGCGTGTAATAGCCGCACAGCCCGATCACCTCGACGACGCCGCGCTCGCCGAGCAGCTTCACCGCCGCATCATAGAGGCCCTTCGCGACGCCATGGCCCTCATGCAGCGACTTCGCGACGTCGTAGATCATCCCAGCCTTGGGATCGTCGAAGACAGGCGTGCGGCGATCGCGGATTGCGTCGATGATTTCCGGATCCATGCCGCCGGCAAGCGCCAGGCGCTTATGCGCGTACCATTCGTAATGCGCGGTCCAGTGCCGCGCCGTCACCAGGATTGCGATCTCCGAGAGCTTTGCGGGGAATATCGTGTCGTAGCGCAGGACCTCGCCGAGCCGCGTGGCGTGTCGCGCCATCTCGGGGCTGTTGAGCCAGGCCATCATCGGCGCGGGCGGCTTGCCGCGCTTGCCGGCAATCGACTCGTCATAGGTCTGCCGCTGGCTCTCGTTCATTTCGCCAGGCGAAAGAAGCTTCAGGCGCATTGTTGTTTCCTCTTTGTTTTCAAGCTCGCCGGTGCCGCGACTATAGCCGATGCGTGACACGGAAGTGGTTGAATTCCACGAGGCGATGGCCCAGAGTCGCGCTCAACAAGCCGATATAGATTGATGGAAACGATCCATGAGCGACAAAACGAGCGATGCCGAGACGGCCGATCTCGAAGAATTCCGCAAGCAGACGCGTGCCTGGCTCGATGCCAATTGCCCGCCGGAAATGCGCAAGCCCGCGACCTCCGACGCCGACGTGTTCTGGGGCGGGCGTAACGCAAAATTCTCGTCCGAGCCGCAGCGCATCTGGTTCGAGCGCATGCGCGACAAGGGCTGGACCGTACCGGACTGGCCGAAGGAGTATGGCGGCGGCGGATTGAGCGCGGCCGAGCACAAGGTGTTGCGCGCGGAAATGGCCAGGATGGGCGCGCGCCCGCCGCTGTCGAGCTTCGGCATCTGGATGCTCGGGCCGGCGCTTTTGAAATACGGCAACGAGGCGCAGAAGCAGGAGCACCTGCCAAACATCGCGGCGGGCCTGATCCGCTGGTGCCAGGGCTATTCCGAGCCGAACGCCGGCTCCGATCTCGCCTCGCTCCAGACCCGTGCCGAGAGCGACGGCGATGATTTCGTCATCACTGGGTCGAAAATCTGGACCTCCTACGCCAACTACGCCGACTGGATCTTCTGCCTGGTCCGCACTGATTCGGCCGCGAAGAAGCATGACGGCATCAGCTTCATCCTGTTCGACATGACCTCGAAAGGCGTGACGACCAAGCCGATCCTCCTGATTTCCGGCTACTCGCCGTTCTGCGAGACCTTCTTCGACGGCGTCCGCGTACCGAAATCGCATGTGGTCGGCACCGTCAACCGCGGCTGGGACGTCGCAAAATATCTGCTGCAGCATGAGCGCGCGATGATCTCAGGCATGGGCGAGCGTGGCGTCGGCCGCCCGCTCGGTCAGATCGCGGCCGATTCCGTCGGCACCGATGCGCTGGGACGGCTCGACGATGCGATGTTGCGTGGCCGGATCGCCAGCTTCGACGTCGATGAAGCCGCACTTGCGGCCTGTGCCGAGCGCGCGGTCGATCTCGCCAAGGCGGGTCAGGCGCATCCGGCGTTCTCGTCGGCGATGAAATATTACGGCACCGAGCTGAACAAGCGCCGTTATGAGATCCTGATGTCGGCCGGAGGTGTCGATGCGCTGGAATGGGAGAGCGAGCGCTCGAAGCAAGGAGCCCGTCCGCGCGCCTGGCTGCGCACCAAGGCCAACTCGATCGAGGGCGGCACGACCGAGGTCATGCTCGGCATCGTCGCCAAGCGCATCCTCGATCTGCCGGGGGCCTAGCAAGAACCCTCATCCTGAGGAGCGGCCGCAAGGCCGCGTCTCGAAGGATGGCCTCGTGGTTCGAGACGGCGCGGAGTTTATCATCGGGCCGCGCATAGCGCGGACCCGGTGGCGCCTCCTCACCATGAGGGTCACCACCGAATTCAGCCGAACCGCACTTAGTTGGAGCCCACCATGGCCCTCGTCCTCACCGAAGAACAATCGATGCTTCGCGACTCTGCGCGCGGACTGATCAGCGACAAGGCGCCGGTATCGCATCTGCGCGGCTTGCGCGATTCCAAGGATCCAACCGGCTTCTCGAAAGAACTCTGGCATTCCTTCGCCGAGATGGGTTTCGCCGGCTTGCTGGTGCCGGAAGAGTTCGGCGGCAGCGGTCTCGGCTTTGTCGAGGCCGGCGTCGTGATGGAGGAGATCGGCCGCACGCTGATGCCGTCGCCCTTCCTCGCCACCAGCGTAGTCGCGGCCTCGGCGCTGAACCGCGGCGGCAATGCCGCGCAGAAGTCGGAGTATCTGCCAAAAATCTCCAGCGGCTCGCTGCTCGCGACGCTCGCGATCGACGAGGGCGCAAAGCATCGCCCGCTTCAGACCAGCCTTCGGGCCGTGCGTGCCGGCAACGGTTTTAGGCTCTCCGGCGCCAAGGCGCTGGTGGTCGACGGTCATGTCGCCGATCTCCTCATCGTCGCCGCGCGCACCGCAGGTTCGGCCGGCGAGCGCGAGGGGCTGACGCTGTTCCTGGTCAACCCCAAGGCCAAGGGCGTTGCGATCGAGCGCACCATCATGGTCGACGCGCACAACGCGGCGCGGATCGAGCTGGCCAATGTCGAGGTCAATGCCGACAGCGTGCTCGGCGAAGTCGACCAGGGCACTGGCCTGCTCGACGGCGTGCTCGATATCGGACGCGGCGCGGTGGCCTCCGAAATGGTGGGCCTGAGCGAAGAGGTGTTCAACCGCACCGTCGAATACCTGAAGAGCCGCAAGCAGTTCGGCAAGCTGATCGGCGAATTCCAGGCGCTGCAGCATCGCGCCGCCGAGCTCTATGTCGACATCGAGATCACCCGCGCCGCCGTGATGAAGGCGCTTCAGGTGCTGGATGCGGACGTTGCCAAGGCCGCCTCGGCCGTCGCAGTGGCCAAAGCCCGCGCCGGTACCACCGCCACGCGCGCGGTGCAGGAAGGCGTGCAGATGCATGGCGGCATGGGCATGACCGACCAGTTCGACATCGGCTTCTTCATGAAGCGCGCGCGTGTGTGCGAGGAATTGTTCGGGGACGCGAATTACCACACCGAGCAGTTGGCGCGGGCGCGGGGGTATTGAGGCGCACCGTCGCGTCGCATTCGGTATCATCGCCCGCGAAGGCGGGCGATCCAGTACGCCGCGGCCCCTCAGTATACGATTGATGTCTCGGAGTACTGGATCGCCCGGTCAAGCCGGGCGATGATAGTTGAGCAAGTGGAAAGCGCTTGCCCCAAGCTCGTCATTGCGAGCGAAGCGAAGATTCCAGACTTCACCGCGGAGGGCTTCTGGATTGCTCCGTCGCTTTGCACCCCCGCGGATGACGGCGGAGGGACCCGTTACCGCACCGGCGGCGCGTACTGCACACCGCCCGCGTTCCACAGCTGGTTCATCCCGCGCGGGATCTTCAGCTTGGACTTCTCGCCGATATTGCGCTCGTACATCTCGCCGTAATTGCCGACGTTACGGATGATGCGGACGACCCAATCCTTGGTGAGGCCGAGCTGCTCGCCGTAATTTCCTTCGGTGCCGACCAGCCGCATCACTTCCGGCTTCTTCGACTTCAGGGCCTCGTCGATGTTCTCCGAGGAGACGCCGAGTTCCTCGGCGTTGATCATCGCGTAGAGCGTCCACTTCACGATCATCATCCAGTCGTCGTCGCGCTGGCGCACGACGGGAGCGAGCGGCTCCTTGGAGATCATGTCCGGCAGGATCATGTGGTCGGTGGGCTTCGACAGGTTGATCCGCAGCGCGTAGAGCTGGGAGACGTCGGCGCTCAGCGTGTCGCATTTGCCGGTATCGTAGGCTTTCACGACGTCGTCCAGCTTGTCGAACTTCACCTCTTCATACTTCATGTTGTTGGCGCGGAAGTAATCCGCGACGTTGAGCGCCGTGGTGGTCCCGGTCTGGACGCAGACCTTGCTGCCGGTCAGATCCAGCGCGGTCTCCTTGTTGCGCGCGCGCGGCAGCATGAAGCCCGCGCCGTCGTAATAGGCGACCGCGGGGAAATAGAGGTCGTAGTCGAGCTCGCGCGCCATGCTCCAGGTCGAGTTGCGCGAGAGGATGTCCACTTTCCGGCTCTGCAATTCCTTGAAGCGCTCGCTGGCATCGAGCGCGACGAACTTCGCCTTGCTCGGGTCGTTGAAGATCGCGGAGGCCACCGCGCGGCAGAAATCGACGTCGAAGCCGGTCCAGTTGCCCTTGTCGTCGGGGATCGAGAAGCCAGGCAGGCCCTTGTTGACCCCGCACAGCACTTCGCCGCGGCGCACGGTGCGCTTCAGCGTGCGGGTGTCGTAAAACTCGTAGATCACCGCCAGGACGCCGACCAGCACGGCAATCGCGAGCCCGATCAGCAGGCCGCCTCGAAAAGTGCGCATCATGTTGCTCTCTCGAAATAATCGGGAAAAGGAATTCTGGAGGAGGTAGGAAGATCAGAGCTCGGGCTTCTGCCGCACCACGACCTTGGTGCCGACCGGGACGCGATCGTAGAGATCGGCGACGTCGCGGTTGACCAGCCGGAAGCAGCCCGAAGAGACCTTGGTGCCGATCGTGTCGGGACGGTTGGTGCCGTGGATCCGATAGACGGTGGTGCCGAGATACATGGCGCGGGCGCCGAGCGGATTGCCGGGGCCGCCGGCCATGAAACGCGGCAGATAGGGCTGACGCTGGATCATCTCCGCCGGCGGCGTCCAGTCCGGCCATTCCTTCTTGTTGGCGATGTTCAGCAGCCCCTGCCACTGAAAGCCGTCACGGCCGACGCCAATGCCGTAGCGGATGGCGCGTCCGCCTGGCTGCACCAGATAGAGGTGACGCTCCGAGGTCGAGATGATGATGGTGCCCGGTGGCTCCGTCGTGCGGAAGTAAACCACCTGCTTCTGCCATTCCGGATCGAGCTCGTAGGCGTCGTCGGCGACCAGGCCCGGCTCGTCGCCGCGATCGGGCTGCTGGGCGGAGGCATGCGGGATGGCCAGGATCAGGCCGATCGCAGCCACAAACATCCCCGTCAGGCGACGAAAATCCGTCATTTCAAGCTCTCCCCGCTGCCGCAGCGCATATCATTCGGAACCATCTGAACTCAGGGGCAGCTTCATGGCAAGTTGATGGCGCGCCCGGCTGGTATGTCACGAGAATGCTTTGGTTTTTTTGACGGGCCCGGGCAATGCCACAAACGGGGGATGGCGCGAAAAGCCCAGATTGCTGCCGCGGTGGTAGTGCGCTCCCTGCCCCGCTTGCGGGGCAGCCGGCCGGATAGGACTTCCTGGCGGCGGCCTGAGCGCGCGCCTCGTCCTTCGAGACGACCGCTCCGCGGTCCCTCAGGATGAGGCTAAGACGCATCGGTGCCCGCCAAATCGCCGCCGCGGACTCCGTCCTCATCCTGAGGGCCCGCCGCAGGCGGGCGTCTCGAAGGATGGCTGCAGGCGACTTGTCGGCTCTTCTTCAAACACGAGCGCACTGTCGCAAACGGGAGAGCTAGATCCGGTTGTTCTCCGGCGCAATCCCGAGCCGCCGGACGATTTCGGTGCCCACGGCCCGGGCCTCGGGCCGCGAACCGATGCGGGGACTGCGAAATCGTTGTCCGGACTGCAATCGGATCACGACGATGCAGTGCTCGTCCTCGGAGCGGCCGCGGCGCTCGACCGTGATCGCTTTCACGTCGCGCCCCGCGATGTGGTCGGCACGCAAGCGGCCGTCGCCCCATAAGCGCTCGACGCGAATATCTCCTTGCCGGATGATCCAGAAGGCGCCCGTCACGAGATTGGCGTATCTGTGCACGGCGAAAGCGGCGATCGCGCCAACCGGCAGCAGCATGATGTCGACCGGCCCGGGCGACAGGCCACGCCAGAGCTTGTAGGCGTAGGGAACGGCGCATAGCGTGACGACGATCAGTGCGACGATCCTTATGTCCCTCGCGGAAAACGGCTCGAGGGGGTCGCCGAGGCGCATCTCGGGATTGCTGGCATCGAGCGGATTGACGGGAGACTCGACGTCGGGAACGTCGAATTGCGTGGCGATCCGCGCCACCGTTTCGCGCACATGGGTGACATCGGCGATCGGCGGGGAGGTCAGGCGTTCTCCGGAGGCCAGCGTGAAGGCCAGTTGGAAGCGTGCTTTCGCCCTCTTGCTGCCGGGAACCTGCAATCCTCTGATGTCGTCCTTGGCGACGACCCGGGTGCGGAGTTTTCCGAACGGGCGCTGCTCCCCGATCAAGATCTCGTCCGGCGTGATGATCCACACCACTGCGGGCGCCAGCATGATGACGCCGACGAACGCTGCTCCCACGAACAGCGCGACCACGGAGATGGTCACCTCCAGTGTATCGTGGGTGAACAGGCCCGGCGTGAAGCAAAGCGCAACGGCGGCCGCAAAGCCGGACATGACCAGCCGCTGCGCGATCGAGGCGCCTTCCCGAAGGCGAATGTCGGTGCTGGTGATCGCGTCGTCCATCGCGGGCGGCTGATTCCGAGGCTGCAAACTCCACGGACGGGTCCGTGGAGTCAAGCAACAACGGCGAGACCGCCGCAACCCGGTATTAGCTGCTGGCGTTCAGCAGTCGCGCCACGGTGCGGTCGATCTCGTTGTAACGCCCTTCGCCTGCGTGCCGAAACACGATCTTGCCGTTCTGGTCGATGATGTATTGCGCCGGCCAATATTGGTTGCTGTAGGCGTTCCAGGTCTTGGACTCATTGTCCTGTGCCACCGGATAGGTGATGCCGTGGCGCTTCAGCGCCGCCTGCACATTGGACGCCGAGCGCTCGAACGGGAATTCCGGCGTGTGCACGCCGACTACGACGAGGCCCTTGTCCTTGTACTTGGCATAGAGATCGGTGACGTGCGGCAGCGTGTTGACGCAGTTGACGCAGCCATAGGTCCAGAAATCCACCAGCACGACCTTGCCGCGGAGATCGGCGATATTGAGCGGCTTCGAGTTGAACCAGGTGTTGATGCCGGCGAAGTCGGGCGCGGCCTCCTGGTTGGCGGCGGCAGTGACGACAGGGACAGCGCGCGCGGCCTCGTCGCAGATGCCGGGGATGACGGCGCCGGTCACAGCGATGCCGATCAGTGCGGCGGAGACGGCGAGCAGTTTGAAAGTCATGGACGAGTCCTCCGGTTGAGATGCGCGATGATCACAGGCCGATCTGGCCGGTGGGGTAGAATCCGGTGAGCCACGCCACGATCAGCGTGTCATATTGGAAGTAGGCGGCGAGCGCGAAGCCGATCACGACGACGCCAAAGCCCTGCTGCAGCCTGGGCGAGATGCGCGCAAGACTGCGCACCCGCGTGGTGGCGGCCTGTCCGCCATAGGCGATCGCCAGCATCGGAATCGCCGCGCCAATCGCGTAGGCGACCAGCAGCGTGCCGGCCCAGGTCGCGTTCTTCGTCGTCGCGACCAGCGTCAGGATCGAGCCGAGCACCGGGCCGGCGCAGGGCGTCCAGACCAGCCCAAGCGTGGTGCCAAGCACGAGCCCGCCGAGCGCGCCCTCGCGCTGCGTGGCGCTGGAGTTGCCGAGATCGAGCCAGCCGTTGAGCCGGATCGACAGCCATTCGAACGGCGCTGGCCACAGCATCAACAGGCCGAAGCCGAGCAGCAGGATCGATGCCGCCTCGCGCAGCACGTTCGGATCGAAATCGAACAGCCGCGTGATCGCACCTAACAACAGCGCGGTCGCGGAGAACGAGACGACGAAGCCGAGCGCGATCATGGCGGGGCGCAGATGCCCCGCGCGGCCGATCGAGGCGCCGAGCAGGATCGGCAGCATCGGCAGCGTGCAGGGCGCGGCGATGGTGAGGATCCCGGCGAGGACGGCGAAGAGAAGTTCGAGCATGGGCACTCGTGAATGGGGTCACGAGGGCTGTTCGGGATAGGAGAGGCAGTCGTTACGCTGCGTCACGCCTTCGTGACGGGTGGTCGCCGCGGGACGCGGTTGTTGTCGCCATCCTTCGAGACGCCCGCTGCGCGGGCTCCTCAGGATGAGGTCCTGTTGCGCGGCGAAATGTCAAACCCTCATGGTGAGGAGCCCGCGCAGCGGGCGTCTCGAACCATAAGGCCGGCACCTCAACCACCCCCAAATACAAAACGACCCGGAGGGGGGCATCCCGTCCGGGTCGTTGGAGGTCTTGGGAGGTTTAAGGAAACCGTATGTGAGCTTTATGGGAGCGAAGTTTTTCCGCCTGATGTTGTGCTTTGTTTCAATTGTTTCGTCGGCTGTAACACTTCCGTGTCCGGCGATAGGGCCCAATGGGCGGTCCTATCGTCTTGAATTCCCTAAGGTTTAGGCAGCGAAGCGCTCAACGCCGGCGCCCTTAAGCAATTCGGCCAGTTGCTTGCGGGCGTAGAACATCCGGGTCTTCACGGTGCTCTGCGGGATGCCGATGATCTGTCCGACCTCCTCCACCGACTTCTCATGGTAGTAGACGAGGTTGATGATTTCGCGATGCGCGGGTGACAGCTTCTGAACGCAGGCGCGGAGGATTGCACTGGTGTCGCTGCGGTCGAGCGAGGTCTCCGGCGTGTCGCAGCCATCCGCGATCTGGCGCACGTCTTCCTGGTCGATGTCCTCGAAGCGGCGCTGGCGCATCGCGGTCAGCGCCTTGAAGCGCGCTATCGACAGCAGCCAGGTCGAGACCTGCGAGCGGCCCTGGAATTGGCCGGCGGTCCTCCACACGTCCAGAAACACCTGGCTGACGAGGTCTTCCGCCGTGGTGGCGTCGCGCACGATCCGCAGGATGAAGCGGTAGACGCGCACATTGTGACGGCAATAGAGGATGTGCATCGACGTCCGGTTGCCGTCGGCAATGCTTTCGAGAAGCATGTCGTCCGAGGTCGCCTGAGCGGCAATGATGCCCTGGCTGGCTTGGGCGTTGATGGCGATGACGTTCGGCATTGACTTGGCTCCCCGTAGCGCCGCAACCGAGCGGCGTTTCCTTGGACCAAAGTGTTAATGAGCCAACGTTTCGGGACGTCTGCACGAAAAGAGGAAAATGGTTTCGTGCGCCGCCAAATTGTTTCGTCGGAGCGGGTGCGACGAAACATTCGGGGCAAAAAAGCGTGGAATTTCAATGTACGGAAAATGCGGGGTTGAGGGGCTAGGCGGGGTGAGGAACGTATTTCGGGCTTTTGCGTTCGGGACGGCCCACATTTTCTCCGTCGTCCTGGACCAGCGAGCGGAGCGAGCGCTGATCCAGGACCCATTACCCCAGGGAGTAGTTTGACGACGACTGGCGATCACCAGCCGTCTCCCAAATTACCCGTCGGGGTATTGGGTCCTGGCTTTCGCCAGGACGACAAGGGGGGCCTTACGCCTTCTCGCCCGCCGGCGAGAACAGATAGCCGCCGCCGCGGATGGTGCGGATCACGGCGGGCTTTGTGGGATCGGGCTCGATCTTGCGGCGGATGCGCATGATGCGCAGATCGACGGCGCGGTCGAAGGCTTCGGCGTCGCGCGCGTTGGCCAATTCCAGCAGGCGCTCGCGCGACAGCACGCGCTTCGGATTGGCCGCGAACACCTTCAAGAGCCCGAACTCGGATGCGGTCAGCGGGTGCTCGTTGCCCTCGTCGTCGCGCAAGGCCTGCGCTTCGAGATCGAGCCACTTGGTCCCGAACCGTACCAATTGGTCCTTGTCCGATTTCGCAGCCGCCGCTTCCGCCGCCACGGCTTTCGCCGGCGTGCTCCGGCGCAGCACCGAGCGGATGCGTGCCATCAACTCGCGCAGCTCGCACGGCTTTGCCACGTAGTCGTCAGCGCCGAGCTCGAGGCCGACGACGCGGTCGATCGGGCTCGCGGTCGCCGTGAGCATGATCACCGGCACGTTGATGCGACTCTTGAGGTCGCGGATGATCGAGAGCCCGTCTTCCTCGGGCATGTTGAGGTCGAGCACGACGAGGTCGGGCATGCTGCCGTCGATCGCTGTGCGCAACGACTTGCCGCCGTCGCACAGCGTCACGGTGAAGCCGTGCATCTTGAGGTAATCGCCGACCATCTCCCGGGCCGGGGCCTCGTCGTCGACGATCATGATGTGCTGGCTTTGGGTCATGGTCTTGAGATCACGGGATTTCGGTCGCGGGGAGGGTGATGGTGAAGGTCGAGCCCTTGCCGGGGCCCTCGCTGTCGGCGGTCACCTCGCCGCCATGCATGTCGATAATACGCTTGACGATGGACAACCCAAGTCCCGTCGAGCTCTCGCCGGCGGTCGGTTTTGCCGACAACCGCTGGAACCGGCCGAACAGGCGGCCGAGATCCTCCGGCGACAGGCCGGCGCCCTCGTCGCCGACGCGGACGATGGTGTCGCCGCCGTCATGGCTGACGACGACGCCGATCTTGCCGCCGATCGGTGAGTATTTGATGGCGTTGCTGATCAGATTGTCGATCGCCTCGCGGATGCGGTCGGTGTCGCACATGGTGACGACGTTGAGGGGCGCGGTGACGCTGATCGCCTGCTGCTTGTTGACGGCGAGCGGCTGGTTGGCCTCGGCGACCTCCTTGACCAGGGCCGCGACGTCGACCGGCTCGCGGCGGATGGTGATGTCGAAGGCATCGGCCATCGCGTCCGAGATCAGGTGGTCGACCATCGTGGTCAGGCGCTTCGTCGCATCGCGGATGTGATCGACCTGGGCGACCACACCGCTGGACGACGCGCCGGTCGCGATCAGCTCCTTCAGCATCTCGGTGCGGCCGAGGATGACGCCGAGCGGGTTCTTCAAATCATGCGCGACGGTGCCAAGGATTTCGTTCTTGAAGCCGTTGGCGCGCTGCAGCCGCAGCCATTGCGCCGAGAGGCGGCGGTTGGCCTGCATCAGCGCGCGGGTGCGCTGGGCGACGCGGTCTTCCAGCTGGGTGTTGGCGGCCTGGAGCTGCTGGTAGAGGATGACATTATCGAAGGCGATCGAGAGCCGGCTGGAGAAGATCTCGACCAGCGAGCGGTCGGTCTCCGACAGTTCGCGCTCGGCCTGGAGCAGCACCACGACCTCGCGGCCGCTTCCGGTGCGCAGGTAGATCACGCTGCGGTGGTCGGCGAATTCGTTCTTGCGGCCCTGGAAGGCGGCTTCCACCATCGCGCGCAGATCGGGATCGAGCGCCTTCGACGAGGTCGTGCCGATGAAGCGGCTGTAGCAGCCGCTGCCGGCGAGCACCGAGAGCTCGGGATCGATGCCGCCATTGTCGCGCAGGACCAGTATACCGGCGCAATCGACGTTGAGCAGCGAGGCGAGCTGGGTCAGCACGCCCTCGGCGAGCCGCTGCATCGACTTGAAGTCGTACAGCGTCGAGGCAGCGTCGATGATGATCTCGAGGCCGCGCCGGGTCTGCACCATGCGCTCGAGCTGCTGGTAGGAGCGCAGCGCCGCGGTCAGCGAGGTGAACAGCTTGTCGGCGGTGAGCTCGGTCTTGGCCTTGTAGTCGTTGATGTCGTACTGGACGATCACGCGCCGCTCGGGCGCCTGGCCTGGCTGTCCCGTGCGCAGGATGATGCGCACGGTCTCGTTCTTGAGCTCGTTGCGGATGTACTCGACCAGATCGAGGCCGGCGACGTCAGTCTCCATGATGACGTCGAGCAGCACGGCGGCGATGTCGCTGTGCGCGGCCATCAGCTTGCGACCTTCCGCCGCGGAATGGGCGAAGAGAATCTCCAGGCCCTGGCCGTTGAGGCTGTAATCGGACAGCGCGAAGCGCGTGCCGTCATGCACGGCCGGATCGTCGTCGATGACGGCGATCTTCCATTTCCGGGCGTCAATATCCTCCGACGCGGTACCGGTGTCGTCGATCAGGTGGAGGACATCGTCCTGTTCGGCCATTGAGAAGTCCCGTCAGTCTCTGTGCTTTGCGCGCCGCCCTTGGCGACCCGGGGCATGATAATGCGAAAAGTAGTGCCTTGTCCCAGCTTGGATTCCAGCATCATGCGACCGCCGAGCTGCTGGGTGACGAGGTTATAGACGATATGCAGGCCGAGTCCCGTGCCACCTTCATTGCGCCTTGTGGTAAAAAATGGGTCAAAGGCCTGGCGCTGCACGTCGGAGGTCATGCCGGCCCCGTCATCGGTGAAGATGATCTCGACGTCGTCGGCCCCGCGCGGCCGCGCCGAGATCGTGATCGTGCCGGCGCGGCCGTCGGCAAAAGCGTGATTGGCGGCGTTGAGGAACAGGTTGGTCAGGATCTGGCCGTAGGAGCCGGGATAGCCGTCGAGCAGCAGCCCCTCGGGCATGTCGACATGGAGCGTGATCGGCGCGCGCTTCAGCACCGGGCGCAGGCTCGCGATGATCTGGTCGGTGGCTTCGCTCAGGGAGAATTGCCGCCGCTCGGCACGGGAGCGGTCGACCGCGACCTGCTTGAACGACTGGATCAGTTCGCCGGCGCGCTGGAGGTTGGCGACGAGCTGCTGCGAGGCTTCGCGCGAAGACTGCACGAATTCTTCCAGCTGCGAGCGGCGCAGGCCGCCTTCGCCCTTGAGCTGGGCCTCGAAGATCTCGGTGCGCCGGGCAAAACTCGAAGCAACGGTGAGGCTGATGCCGATCGGATTGTTGACCTCGTGCGCGACGCCGGCGACGAGGCCGCCGAGGGCTGCGAGCCTCTCGGCATCGATCAGATTCTGCTGCGCGGTATTGAGCTCGAGCAGCGCACTCTCGGCTTTCTCCTTGGACGCGCGCAGCTCGTCTTCGGTCTCACGCTTCGCGATCGCGTTTTCGCGGAACACCTCCACCGCGCGCGCCATGGCGCCGACTTCGTCACGTGCGCGCGTGCCCTGCACCTCGCGGTCGAGGTCGCCGAGCGTGATCGCGCGCATCGCCGCCATGATCTGCTGCAGCGGCAGCCGGATCGACAGCGCGATCAGCACGCCGGCGGTGAGGATGATGCCGAGGAAGATCACGGCGATGGAAAGAACACGACGGGAAATGTCCGCCAGCGCGCGGTCAAACCTCTCCTGCGCCTTCTGCTCGCGCTGGCGCATCTTGGTGGAGAGGTCGTCGATGGCGCCGATCGCCTCGGCCTGGTTGGCGTCGATGGTGTTGCGCAGCAGCTCGGTGCGGCTCGTGAGCTGCTCGGAGAGCTTTGCAAAGCCCTCGCGCAGCGCGGCGGTGCGGGCCCCAAGCCGTTGCAGCGCCATGCGCTGAAGATCGTTGTCGGCGAGATCGATCATCACGGGGATGGTCTTCTCGATCGTCTCGGTGTTGCGGCGCGCGTCGTCGGCCGCCCCCGATGACAGCGACAGGTAGTAGGAATTGGCCGCGACCAGCATCGCGGTGAAGGCCTCGCGCGACTTGCCGAGCGAAGGCCAGATCAGCGCGTCGCGATGGCCGGTGGCGCCTTCGATGATGGAGTAGAGGCCGGCCATGTCCCTGGCCGGTCCCTGCACCTGCTCCTCATAGGTCCTGGCGATGGTGGCCTGCACGCCGCGCAGCTCGCCAAAGCCGTTGAGGAAGCGGTCGGTGGTGCGCTCCAGCTCCTCGACCGAGCCCGACAGCATCGGGTCCTTGGCGGCGCGGTTGGTCAGCGTGCCCAGCACCGCCTCGCGCAGCAGCAGGATCTCGGCGAACAGGTCGGGGCTCGGCTGGTTGATGTAGCGGTGGATCAGATTGTGCAGCCGCCCGGTCTCGCTTTCGAGCAGCGCCAGAATCCGGTCGGACTCGCGCACCTGGCGCACGTCGTCCCAGGCCGAGCTGAGCACCTGCGAGCCGTTCCAGATCAGCGCGACCAGCACCACCACCACGGCGGAGTTCAGCGCCGCGATCGACAGGATGCGCCAGCGGATCGGCACCGCGCGGAGCGCGCCGACGAGCCGCGCGCGCAGCCGCCCGATCGGGCCGGGCGACCTGTCTGCATGCTCGCTGTGTCCAAGCCCGGGCAAGAGGCCTCACTCCACCTTGCGAATGCGTTCGATCAGCGCGGCCGCGACCGGATCTTGTCCGGCCTTGGTGTAGATCGCGGCCATCGCGTCCTCGAACGGCTTGCGCTCGATATCCCTGACGATGGTGACGCCCGCCTCTTCCGCCTTGCGCTGCGACTGCTCCTCGAGGTCGCGCCACTTCTCGCGCATGAATCGGCTGGAACGAATTGCGGCTTCCCTGAAGACGGTCTGGTCGTCGGCCGACAGGCTTTCCCAGGCCTTCAGCGAGATCACCAGCACTTCCGGGCTCATCGTGTGCTCGGTGAGCGCAAGGTAGCCGGCATGCTTGTAGTGGTCCGTCGTGACGAAAGATGGCCAGTTGTTCTCGGCGCCGTCGATCAGATGGTTGGCAAGCCCGGCGAGCACCTGCCCATAGGGCATCTCGACCGGCTCCGCGCCGAGCGAGCGGATCATCTGGCTCATCAACTCCGACTGCTGCACCCGGATCCGCAATCCCTTGAGGTCCGAGACGTTTCTGACCGGGCGGGCGCCGTTGTAGATCGACCGCGCCCCGGAATCGTAGAAGGCGAGCCCGACGAAGCCGTAGGGCTCGAAGCTGCCGAGGATCTCGCTGCCGATCGGCCCGTCCAGCACCTTCTGCATGTGCTCGATGGACCGGAACAGGAACGGCATCGCAAGCACGTTCATCGCCGGAACGAAATTGCCGATCAGCGCCACATTGGTCCGGTTGAGATCGATCGCGCCGACCCGGGTCTGCTCGATGGTCTCCTTCTCCTCGCCGAGCTGGCGGGAGTGGAACACCTTGATCTCGTGCCGGCCGCCGCTGCGCTCGGCGATCAGGGCGCCCATGTAGCGCAGCGCCTGCACGGTCGGGTAATCCTCGGTCTGGGTGTCGGCGGCGCGGAATTCGCGCGCAACGGCGCCTGTCGCGCAGATGGCGATCAGAAGCGCGACGAAAACCACCCCGGCCCGCGAGCGTTCGGCACGGTTCAACACTGGCACACTCAACCCCTCAGTGGTGGAGTCTATGGTGGGAGGAAAAGGTTCAATGCAATCTAGCAGATGGTTGAGGGAAGGCCATGCTGCACGGCGCCGCGGCGTGATTGTGCGACGCGGCCGGCGCTCATTCCCGGTTGAAACCGCAAATGCCGCGCCTTAAGCAGGGACAGCCGCCTTTTCGTCGTGCGGCACGGGAAGAGCCATCGTGACTTCAGCATCGCGCCTTTTGCAGATCGTCGCCGCCTTTGCGGCCCTCTCATTGGCCGCGCCGGCGCGCGCCGCCACCGATATCGCGCTGTGGCACGCCATGTCGGGCGAGCTCGGCAAGCAGCTCGAGAAGCTCGCCTCCGACTTCAACGCCTCGCAGTCCGATTATCGGATCGTGCCAACTTACAAGGGCAATTACACCGAGACGGTGACGGCGGCGATCTTCGCGTTTCGCTCGCGCAGCCAGCCCGCGATCGTCCAGGTCAACGAGGTCGCCACCGCCACCATGACCGCGGCCAGGGGCGCGATCTATCCGGTGTTCAGCCTGATGCGGGACATGAACGAGCCGTTCTCGCTGGGCGATTATCTTCCCGCGGTCTCCGGCTACTACACCGATGCGGCCGGCAATCTCCTGTCCTTCCCGTTCAATTCCTCGACGCCGATCCTCTATTACAACAGGACCATGTTCCGCGACGCCGGCCTCGATCCTGAGACGCCGCCGAAGACCTGGCCGGAGCTTGGCGCTGCCGCAAAACGTCTGCGTGATCGCGGCGCGGCGTGCGGCTTCACCACGTCCTGGCCGTCCTGGATCCATGTCGAGAATTTCTCCGCCTTCCACAATCTGCCGTTGGCGACGCGGGCGAACGGCTTTGCCGGGCTGGATGCGGAATTGACCATCAACAATCCGTCTCTGGTGCGTCACGTCGCCGAGCTCAGCGAGTGGCAGAAGACCAAGGTGTTCGACTATAGCGGCCGCGGCCAGTCGGCCGAGCCGCGCTTCCAGAACGGCGAATGCGGCATCTTCATCGGCTCTTCGGCGACGCGCGCCGACATCAAGGCAAATTCGAAGTTCGAGATCGGCTACGGCATGATGCCGTATTGGCCCGACGTGAAGGGCGCGCCGCAGAACTCGATCATCGGTGGCGCCACGCTGTGGGTGCTGCGCGACCGGCCGCGCGAGGAATACAAGGGTGTGGCGCGATTCTTCGCCTATCTGTCGCAGCCCGGCGTGCAGGCCGCCTGGCACCAGAACACCGGATATCTGCCTGTTACCCGCGCCGCCTTCGAGCTGACGCGCGCGCAAGGGTTTTACGAGCGCAATCCGGGTTCGGCGATCTCGTTCGAGGAGATCACGCTGCATCCGCCGACGGAGAATTCGAAGGGCATCCGGCTCGGCTCCTTCGTGCTGATCCGCGGCGCGATCGAGGACGAGCTGGAGCAGGCCTTTGCCGGCCGCAAGAGCGCGCAAGGAGCGCTCGATTCCGCGGTCGATCGCGGCAACAAGCTGCTGCGCCAGTTCGAGCGCGCCAGCCCGGACCGGTAGCGATTTTGGCCTTTCCGCAACCGCGAATGAAGTGCGCTCCCTCTCCCGCTTGCGGGAGAGGGTTGGGGAGAGGGTGTCTCCGCAACGGGACAATCCCCAAGAGGAGAGAGCCCCCACCCGGCGCTTCGCGCCGACCTCCCCAGCAAGCGGGAGAGGTGCACCGCGTTCTGGGCGTGTGCCGGATCAACTCAAGCCTGTCCTGCGTGAGCGAGTGCGGATGACAAACGTTCCAACGCAACAACTGCCTCCCTTCGCCGACGCCGAAAGCTTCCGCGCCTGGCGCCCCGCTTCCCCGCGATGGTTGCCGATCGCGCTCGACATCGCGCGCAGCCACGGTCTCGATGCCAGCTCGCCGCATGTGTTTTCGACCGGCACCAATCTCGTGGTCGGGCTCGGCGAAAAGCTGATTCTGAAAATCTTCCCGCCGCTATTGCGCGCGCAGTTCGTCTCCGAGCGCGGCTCGCTGAGGCAACTCGCAGGCCGCCTTCATTTGCCGATCCCGGAGATCGTCGCCGAAGGGATGCGCGACGGCTGGCCTTATCTGATCATCACGCGCCTTGCCGGCACGCTCGGCTCGGAGGTCTGGCCGTCCTTGCCGGAGGACCAGAAGGAGCGCCTGCTGCGCCAGATCGGCGAGACCATCGCCGCCGTGCAGCGCGCGCCGCTCGGACCGCTCGCTGGAATCGAGCCGCGCTGGGATGCGTTCATGCGCAAGCAGATCGAGGGCTGCAAGGCGCGGCACGCGCGGCTCGGCCTCGCGCCAAAATTTCTCGCCGGCCTCGACGATCTCCTGCGCGACGCAATCGAGCTGATCCCGATGAACGCGCCGCCGGTGATTCTGATCGGCGAATACATTCCGGAGAACTTCTTGCTCGCCTGCCATGACGATCAATGGTCGCTCGCCGGCCTGTTCGACTTCGGCGACGTGCTGGCGGGGTGGCGCGACTACGATCTGCTCGGCCCCGGCGCCTTCATGGCGGCGGGCCGGCCGGGTCGCGTGCGCAGCCTGTTCGAAGGTTTTGGCTATGCGAAACCGGACTACGCGCTGAAGCGTCGGCTGATGGCCCTGATGCTGCTGCACCGCGCCAGCGATCTCAACAGCCACATCTGCATCGATGGCTGGCAGGAGCAGGCGGATGATCTCATCGCGCTTCAGGAGCTGATCTGGCCGGGGTGATCGCCGGTGATCACCACCGGCGTCGTCCTGGCCTTCGCCCGGGCAACGGCGGGAGGTGTGCCCCCTAAATGAGCGCGGCGTTTCGCAAGACCAATTTATGTGCAAGCGCGCAGCTTTGTATGCAATGCCTCCGACTTGGCTTCTGATCGCCAGCTTGGCTGTGGAGTAATATTATCTCGCAATTTTAATAGCTTAGGTCTCGGGTAATTCCTCATTAAGCTTTGGCACGAACCTTGCGAATCCCTGTTCCAACCAGAAACTTTTGTGTTGGAGCATTTTCATGAAACGCCGCGATTTCCTCAAGTCCGCCACCGGATTGGCCGCAGGCGCGGCGCTTCCGGCCATGCCTTCGGTGATCCCGTCCGCCAAGGCCGATGCGCGCTCGGAGACGCTGCTGATCGTCTCGGAAGGCGGCCCCAACAATCTCGACATCCACGGCGTCGGCACCAATGTGCCCGGCTACGAAGTCTCCTGGAATTGCTACGACCGCCTGATCAGCCACGAGATGAAGACCGGCCCCGGCGGCGTGCCCTATTACGACCGCGACAAGTTCAAGGGCGAGCTGGCCGAGGACATCAAGATCGACGACATGTCGGTCACCTTCAAGCTGAAGAAGAACGCCAAATTCCACGACGGCGCGCCTGTCACCGCCAAGGACGTGAAGTGGTCGCTCGATCGCGCCGTCAGCGTCGGCGGCTTCCCCACCTTCCAGATGAGCGCGGGCTCGCTCACGAAACCCGAGCAGTTCGTCGTGATCGATGACTACACGGTGCGTGTCGACTTCCTGAAGAAGGACAGGCTGACGATCCCCGATCTCGCGGTGATCGTGCCCTGCATCATCAACTCCGAGCTGGTGAAGAAGAACGCCAGCGAGAAGGACCCCTGGGGTCTCGAGTTCACGAAACAGCAGACCGCGGGCTCCGGCGCCTACAAGGTGACGAAGTGGACCGCCGGCACCGAAGTGGTCATGGAGCGCAACGACGACTGGGTCGGCGGGCCCTTGCCGAAGATCAAGCGCGTGATCTGGCGCATGGTGCCGCAGGCCGGCAACCGCCGGGCGCTGCTGGAGCGGGGCGACGCCGACATCTCCTACGAGCTGCCGTTCAAGGATTTCCAGGAGATGAAGGCGAGCGGCAAGCTCAACGTGGTGTCGCTGCCGTTCTCCAACGGCATCCAGTACATCGGCATGAACGTGACCAAGCCGCCGTTCGACAATCCCAAAGTACGTCAGGCGGTCGCCTACGCGATTCCCTACCAGAAGATCATGGACGCCGTGATGTTCGGGCTGGCAAACCCGATGTTCGGCGCGGCAAAGGACAAGCCGACCGAAGTCGCCTGGCCGCAGCCGCACAAATACAACACCGACATGGAGAAGGCGAAGGCGCTGATGGCCGAGGCCGGCTACGCCAACGGCTTCGAGACCACGATCTCGTTCGACCTCAACTTCGCGGGCGTCAACGAGCCGCTCTGCGTGCTGGTGCAGGAGAGCCTGGCCCAGATCGGCATCAAGACCACCATCAACAAGGTGCCCGGCGCCAACTGGCGCACCGAGCTGAACAAGAAGGAGATGCCGCTGTTCACCAACGTGTTCTCGGGCTGGCTCGATTACCCCGAGTACTTCTTCTACTGGTGCTATCACGGCAACAATTCCGTCTTCAACACCATGAGCTACAAGTCGGCGGAGATGGACAAGCTCATCGACGGCGCCCGCGTTGCGGCCGCGACCGGCGACATCGCGACCTACGACACCGACGTGAAGGGTTTTGTCGATCTCGCCTACAGCGACATCCCGCGCATCCCGCTGTACCAGCCCTTCGTCAACGTCGCGATGCAGAAGAACATCAGCGGCTATCAATACTGGTTCCACCGCCGCCTGGATTACCGCGCGATGGCGAAGGGGTGAGGCGTCATGGCGCGCGCTGTCCTTCGGAGTGAGGTGAGCACGCCTCCCTCATTCCCTCTCCCCTTGTGGGAGAGGGGCAGGGTGAGGGGTAGCCACGAACTCCGACCTCGCTTGGAGCCACCCCCCTCCCTAACCCTCCCCCACAAGGGGGGAGGGAACGTAGCGGAGCGAGTGGCGGCGTCTCGGATTCATTCAGCGCGCACGAGGAGCACGCCATGCTGACCATGATCGGCAAGCGCCTGATGTTCGCGATCCCGTCGCTGATCGGGGTCGTCATCGTCACCTTCCTGCTCACGCGCGCGCTGCCGGGTGATCCCGCCGCGTATTTCGCAGGTCCCGCGGCAACGAAGGAAGCCGTCGAGCAGATCCGCAAGAAGCTCGGCCTCGACAGGCCGTTGATCGAGCAATTCTTCCGCTACACCAACGATCTCGCCCATGGCGATTTCGGCAACTCGCTCACGACGGGGCAGCCGGTCGCAGCCGAGATCCGCAATCGCCTGCCGGCCTCCGCGGAGTTGACGCTGCTCGGCCTCGTCGTCTCGATCGTCATCGCCATTCCGCTCGGTGTGCTGGCGGCGACGCGGCCGGGATCATGGGTCGATCATCTCTGTCGGGTGACGACGACGGCCGGCGTCTCGCTGCCGGTGTTCTTCACCGGCCTCGTGCTGGTTTATGTCTTCTATTTCCAGCTTGGCTGGTCGCCCGCGCCGCTTGGCCGGCTCGATGTGTTCTACAGCGCACCGCCGACGGTAACAGGCTTCTATCTGATCGACACCCTGATCGCACGCGACCTCGAGGCGTTCCGTTCGGCATGCAGTCAGCTCATTCTGCCGGCGACGACGCTTGCGATCTTCTCGCTGGCGCCGATCGCGCGCATGACGCGCGCCTCGATGCTGGCGGTGCTCTCCTCCGAGTTCGTCCGCACAGCGCGCGCCAGCGGCCTGTCGCCCGCGACCGTCATCGTCACCTACGCCTTCCGCAACGCGATGCTTCCCGTCATCACCACGCTCAGCATGGTGTTCTCGTTCCTGCTCGGTGCCAACGTGCTGGTCGAAAAAGTGTTCGCCTGGCCCGGCATCGGCTCCTACGCGGTCGAAGCGCTGATCTCGTCGGACTTCGCGCCGGTGCAGGGTTTCGTGCTGACCATGGCGGTCATGTACGTGCTGCTCAATCTGGTGATCGACATTCTCTATGGCGTGATCGATCCGCGCGTGCGGCTGGAGGGCTGAACCATGTTGAGGTTTCGTCCGATGCAAACTCCGACGAAGGTGCGCCCCCTCTCCCGCTTGCGGGGGAGGGTTGGGGAGGGGGTATCTCCGCGGGCGAGAGTCCCGATGTGGAGAGAGCCCCCACCCGGCGCGTTGCGCCGACCTCCCCCGCAAGCGGGAGAGGTAAGACACCCCCGCGGCTTGCTGGTTCGATCAAACACCATCCGGATGGTCCCATGAGCACCGTTGCGCCTGCTGTTGAACCCGTCGGTCCCGCGCGGACCTCGGGACTCGTCGCAATCCTCGACCAGACCCGCTACGTGCTCGGCGAGAACAAGGTCACCGGCTTTGCCTTCGCGCTGCTGGTCGTGATCCTCCTTGCCGCGATCTTCGGCCCCTACGTGGTGCCGTATGACCCGTTGGCGTCCGACACTGCGGCGTCGCTGAAGCCGCCGTCGGCCGCGCACTGGTTCGGCACCGACCAATTGGGCCGTGACATCTTCAGCCGGGTCGTGGTGGCGACGCGGCTCGATACGTTCATTGCGGTCGCCTCCGTCGTGCTGGTGTTTTTGATGGGCGGGCTCGCGGGCATCGCGGCCGGCTATTTCGGCGGCTGGACCGACCGCATCGTCGGCCGCATCGCCGACACCATCATGGCCTTCCCGCTGTTCGTACTGGCGATGGGCATCGTCGCGGCACTCGGCAACACCGTGCAGAACATCATCCTGGCGACGGCGATCGTGAACTTCCCGCTCTATGCCCGCGTCGCGCGCGCCGAAGCCAACGTGCGCCGCAACGCCGGCTTCGTGCAGGCGGCGCGGCTGTCGGGCAACGGCGAGTTCCGCATTCTCCTCGTGCATATCCTGCCGAACATCATGCCGATCATGATCGTGCAGATGTCGCTGACCATGGGCTACGCCATCCTCAATGCCGCCGGCCTGTCCTTCATCGGCCTCGGCGTCCGTCCGCCGACGGCGGAATGGGGCATCATGGTCGCCGAAGGCGCCGGCTTCATGGTCTCCGGCGAATGGTGGATCGCGCTGTTCCCGGGCCTCGCTCTGATGATCGCCGTGTTCTGCTTCAACCTCCTCGGCGACGGCCTGCGCGACATCGTCGACCCGCAGCGGAGGACGTGATGACTGTTTCAAGATTCTCCGCTCTGCAGCGGTCGAAATTCCCAAATGATTTCAATGCCATTCTACTGTGCATGGGGTTGTTTTTGACATTTTTGGTTGGGAGGCACCCATGACCGCCCAGCCCCTGCTCGATGTCCAGGACCTCACCGTCGAATTCACCACCCGCCGCGGCATCGTCAAGGCGGTGCAACACGTCAACATCTCCGTCGCCAAGGGCGAGACACTCGCCATCGTCGGCGAGTCCGGCTCCGGCAAGTCGGTGACCTCCTATGCGGTGATGCGCATCCTCGACCGTGCCGGGCGTATCGCCGAAGGCTCGGTGATGTTCTCGGGCATCGACGTCAAGGCCGCGACCGAAGACCAGATGCGCGATTTGCGCGGCCGCGAAGTCTCGATGATCTTCCAGAACCCGCGCGCCGCGCTCAATCCGATCCGCAAGGTCGGTGACCAGATCGAGGACGTGCTGCGCACCCATGTGCAGCAGGCCATGGTTTCGGACCGCGGAGAAAAGGCGATCGAGGCGCTGGAGCAGGTCAAGATCGCCCGCCCGCGCGAGCGCTATCACGCCTATCCGTTCGAATTGTCCGGCGGCATGTGCCAGCGCGTCGTCATCGCGCTCGCGCTCGCCTGCAATCCGCAGCTTTTGATCGCGGACGAGCCGACGACTGGATTGGACGTCACCACGCAGAAGGCGGTGATGGATTTGATCGTCGAGCTGACCAAGCGCAAGGCGATGTCCACCATCCTGATCACGCATGACCTCGGTCTCGCGGCAGCCTATTGCGACCGCGTCGTGGTGATGGAAAAGGGCCGGGTGGTCGAGACCGCAAAGGCCGCCGACATCTTCGCCAATCCGCAGCACCCCTACACGAAGAAGCTGATGCGCGCGACGCCGCGGCTCGGCGTCAGCTTGCGGGATCTGCTGCCGGAGGAGGAGGGCTCAGCTGTCATGGCCGGGCCTGACCCGGCCGTCCATCAGGCTTCGCAAGGCGAGGCCAAGAAGAGCGAGCAGCCCCTCCTCCTCATCGACAAGCTGGTCAAGGAATATCCCCGCCAGGGCGCCACTGCCACGCTCGGCAAATTGTTCGGCCGCAAGCCGCCGGTGGAGCCGGACGTGTTCCGCGCGGTCGACGGCATCAGCTTCTCGATCGGTCACGGCGAGAGCGTTGGCCTGGTCGGCGAATCCGGCTGCGGCAAATCGACCACGTCGATGATGGTGATGCGGCTCTTGGACCAGACCTCGGGCCTGATCCAGTTCGACGGCGAGGACATCGGCGGCATTCAGCCTGCCTCCTTCGCGCGGCTGCCGCAGCGCAGCCGCATCCAGATGGTGTTCCAGGACCCGACCGACAGCCTCAATCCGCGCTTCACCGCCGTGCGCGCCATCGCCGATCCGATCATGCAGCTCGGCGACATCAGGGGGCGCGATGCGCTGCGCACCCGCTGCGAGGAGCTCGCCACCATGGTGGGCCTGCCGTACAATCTGCTGGATCGCTTCCCGCATCAATTGTCGGGCGGCCAGAAGGCTCGCGTCGGCATCGCCCGCGCCATCGCCCTGCACCCAAAACTCGTCATCCTGGACGAGCCGACCGCGGCGCTCGACGTCTCGGTCCAGGCCGTGGTCCTCAATCTGCTCCAGGACCTCAAGGCGCGGCTAGGTATGAGTTATCTGTTCGTCTCGCATGATTTGAACGTAGTGCGCTTGTTGTGCGATCGTGTCATTGTGATGCGGTCGGGTCGAATCGTCGAAGAAGGCTCTTCCGAGAGGGTCTTGAGCGATCCGCAGGACGACTACACCAAGGAGCTGTTGACGGCGATCCCGCATCCGCCGCTGCAGACACTAGGCGCACACTGAGAGATTGTTTGGGAGCGTGATGGCCGAACCGCTGGACGATTATATCGACGTTGTCACGAAAGCGCTGGCGTTGCCGGTCGAGGACGCCTGGAGGCCGGCGATTCGCGCCAATCTCGAGGTCTCGCTGCGGCTCGGCCGCCTCGTCGACGAATTCGCGCTGCCGGACGAGACCGAGCCGGCGCCCGTGTACACCGCCTGACGCCGCCATGACGACCAAGCCTGAGATGACGGCTGCTGACATCGCCAAGGCGGTGGCCGGCGGCCAATTGTCCGCGCTCGATGCCACCGAAGCAGCGCTCGCGCGCATCAAGCAGCACGACACCATCATCAACGCCTTCACCGACGTCACCGCCGATCGCGCCCGTGCCAAGGCGCGCGCGATCGATGCCAATATCGCCGCCGGCAAGACCGTCGGCCCGCTCGCGGGCGTCCCTTTTGCGGTGAAGAATTTGTTCGACGTCGCGGGCCTGCCCACGCGCGCCGGCTCCAAGATCAACCGCGACCTCGCACCCGCCAGGCGCGACGCCACGCTGATCGAGCGGATGGAGGCCGCCGGCGCCGTGCTGGTCGGCGCGCTCAACATGGGCGAATACGCCTACGACTTCACCGGCGAGAACGTCCATGACGGTCCTTCGCGCAATCCGCATGACACGACGCGGATGAGCGGCGGCTCCTCCGGCGGCTCGGGCAGCGCCGTCGGCGGCGCGCTGGTGCCGATCGCGCTCGGCTCCGACACCAATGGTTCGATCCGCGTGCCATCCTCGTTCTGCGGCATTTTTGGCCTGAAGCCGACTTATGGTCGGCTCTCGCGCGCGCGTTCTTTCCCGTTCGTCGCGAGCCTCGATCATCTCGGCCCGTTCGCGCGCTCCGCCGCCGATCTCGCGCTGGCCTATGATGCGATGCAGGGACCGGATGCGGACGATGCCGCCTGCACCACGCGTGGTCTGGAGCCGACGCTGCCGCTGCTCGCCAATCCGGTTTCGGACCTGCGCATCGCGATCGCCGGCGGGTACTTCCAAACCAATTTGTTTCCGGAAGCCGTCGAAGCCGTCAGCCGCGTCGCCAAGGCGCTGGGCGCAACGCGAGTGGTGGACGTGCCCGAAGCCGCGCGCGCCCGCGCGGCGGCTTACGTCATCACCACCACCGAAGGCGCCTCGCTGCATCTCGACCGGCTGCGCAAGCGCCCGAACGATTTCGACCCGGCCGTGCGTGACCGGCTGATCGCCGGCGCCATGGTGCCGGCGCCGCTGGTCGACCGCGCGCAAAAGTTCCGCCGCTGGTACCGCGCGCAGCTTGCCGAGGTCTTCAAGTCCGTCGACGTGCTGATCGCGCCGGCCACGCCCTGCGTCGCGCCGAAGCTCGGCCAGGTCAATTTCAACCTTGACGGCGTCGAGCTGCCGGTGCGCGCCAATATCGGCATCCACACCCAGCCGATCTCGTTCATCGGCCTGCCGGTGGTCGCGGTGCCGGTGCCGCTCGAGCCGCTGCCGATCGGCGTACAGATCATCGCCGCGCCATGGCGCGAGGACATCGCGTTGCGCGTTGCGTACGCATTGGAGAAGATGGGCGTCGTCGCCGCGCCCAGCCCAAGAGGATTTTGAGATGGAGATCGATCTCCCCGACGTGATCGCGGAAGTCAAAGCCGCGTTCGAGCGCTATGAGCAGGCGCTGATCACCAACGACGTCGCCGTGCTCGGCGAGCTCTTCCGCAACGATCCCCGCACGCTGCGCTATGGCATCGGCGAGAACCTCTACGGCTATGAGGCGATCTCCGGCTTTCGAGCCGGGCGCTCGCCGGTCGGCCTCAACCGCCGCACTGCGAAAACCGTGATAACCAGCTATGGGCGCGACACCGCCGTCGCCTCCACCCTGTTCTATCGCGACACGATGCCGGGTAAGGTCGGCCGGCAGATGCAGACTTGGGTAAAATTCCCGGAGGGCTGGCGCGTCGTCGCCGCCCATGTCAGCATCATCGACGAGTCGAAAGAGACCTGATCGTATGACGCTTGACGACTTTCCGCCCGGAGCATTGCCGGCTGAGCCGGTGGTGCCGCGCGTCGACCGGGCGTCGCCGTCGGTGCAGAAGGTCACGCGCGCCGAGGAGCTGCGCCTGCAGCTTGCCGACGAGATCGTGCGCGGAGCTCTGGCGCCCGGCTCACCGCTTGACGAGACCGATATCGCGCGCCGCTTCAGCGTCTCCCGCACGCCGGTGCGGGAGGCACTGCGTCAGCTGGTGGCAAGCGGCCTGGTCGAAGCGCGCGCCCATCGCGGCGCGGTGGTGGCGCAGCCCTCGATCGAGCGGCTGACGAGCATGTTCGAGGCGATGGCGGAGCTCGAGGCGCTCTGTGCAGGTCTCGCGGCCGAGCGCATGTCTGCCGTCGAGCGCCACGGCTTGGAGGCGATCCACGAAGAGCTGCGGGTTCTCAGCTACACCGGCAATCCCGATCGCTTCCACGAGGTCAACGAGCGCTTCCACAATGCGATCTATGCCGGCTCGCAGAACGGCTACATCGCCGAGATCACGCTGGCGACGCGCGTGCGCGTGCAGCCATTCCGCCGCGCCCAGTTCCGCAATCTCGGTCGCCTCGCCAAATCCCAAGCCGAGCACGACCGCGTCGTCGTCGCCATCATGCGCGGCGACAAGCAGGGCGCCGCCGCCGCGATGCGCGCGCATATCGAGCTGGTGCGCGGGGAGTACGAGATCTACGCGGTGTCGGTGTAAGCTTCCTCACGATCAGGTGAAAGACCGCTGCAGGCTGGTAGGAACCCGTTCCTGCGCAGTTCGTTTTCCTTTGTCGACGAGATGAGGAGAAACCCATGGCTTCCTCCGAGACGAACCCCAAGCACCACACCCAGAAGATGAAGCAGCGTCTCCAGGAGACCGTGACGCATCTGCGCGAGGACATCCGCAAAGTCGATGAGCCGCAGCTCGCAGCGATGTTCGAAACTTCGGCCGAGGTTCTGTCCGGTCTCGTCAAGGCGTTCGACGATTACGAGAAGAAGAACGAGGCCGCCTGGCGCAAATCGGCGTGATCATGACGGGTTTTCTGGCTTGCGACGCGGCTACGGATGCGGTCTTGCCGCGAAGACGAAAGCTCCTGACGTTGGTGCCTGCCGCGATTGTCGCCGGTGGATTGTTGTCCGCCGGCGACGCCAAGGCGGCGCGCAGGGAAATGGTCGAGAAGCAACGGGAACCCAAGGTTACGCCGCCCGAGGATCTGATGCGGGAGCATGGCGTGCTCGACCGGGTCCTTCTGGTCTATGAGGCCGCCCTGGGCAAATTCGACGCGCGCGAGGATTTCGATCCTGCCGTCCTCGCCAGCGCCGCACGAATCGTGCGCGACTTCATCGAAAACTACCACGAAGAGTCCGAGGAACATGCGGTCTTCCCGCGCTTCAAACAGGCGGGAAAACTCGTGACGCTCGTCGACACGCTGGTGGCCCAGCACAAGGCCGGACGCCGCTTGACCGAAATGATCCTGAAGACGGCGCCGGGAAGCCGCAAGGACGGCGATGATCGCCGCCAGCTGGTCGGATCAATCCGCGCCTTCATCGCGATGTACCGTCCGCACGCCGCGCGTGAGGACACCGATCTCTTTCCGCTGCTCAAGACCATCGTCTCGCCAAACGAATATGATGCGATGGCGGAGGACTTTGAGAAGAAGGAGCATCAGCAGTTCGGCGGCGACGGTTTCGAGATGATGGTTCACCGCGTGGCGAGCCTCGAACGGCAGATCGGGATCGGCGATCTCGCGCAGTTCACGCCGGCCTGA
Source organism: Bradyrhizobium nivariense (assembly GCF_029846695.2). Taxonomy (NCBI): domain Bacteria; kingdom Pseudomonadati; phylum Pseudomonadota; class Alphaproteobacteria; order Hyphomicrobiales; family Nitrobacteraceae; genus Bradyrhizobium; species Bradyrhizobium nivariense. The sequence goes on from NZ_JARWCR020000011.1 coordinate 152,589, forward strand.
ATGCGCACGAGAAATCGTCATCCTGAGAAGGCGCTGCCGCGCCGTCTCTCCATGATGCGCCTACGCCGTCGCCGCTTCCGCCATATACGCGCGCCAGCCACCATACGCCGTGATGTCGCGGGCGTCGCCCAGCACTTCCGGCTCGACGAGGAAGCCCTTCACGCTGCGGCCATCCGCGAGGCGGATCGTGCCGATCGCCATCGGCGCGGGGATCGCGTTGACGAACTTGCCGAAGGCGGACGACGACAGCGACCAGATCTCGAGTTCGATCGACGCGCCCTTGCCGGCTTCGACGCGCAGCATGCCCGGCTTCGGCGGCGTGGTCTTCAATGCGTAGAGCTTGTAGTCCGGCGCCGTCCTGGTCGCTTCGATCAGGTGCCCGTTCAGCGCTTTCAACTCGCCGTTCAGCGCCATGCCGGACAGATGCGCGCCAACGACGGCGATCGGAATCTCGTCGATGCCGCCTGCGGCAAGTGGCGCCAGCGCAGCTTGCGCCACGCCCTTTGCGCCAAGCGTCAACTTGGTATCCGCATGAAACACGCGCCCGATGCCCGCGAGCAGCGCGTCGTGGCCGGCGGGCGCAAGCAGCGTGATGCCGAACGGAATGCCATCGGCGCGCATCGACGCCGGCAGCGCGAGACCGCAGAGATCGAGCAGATTGACAAAGTTGGTATAGATGCCGAGCCGGCTGTTGAGCTCGATCGGATTGGCCAGCACCTGCGCGGTCGTATAGGCCGTCGGCGCCGTCGGCAGCACCAGCGCGTCGATATTGGTGAAGGTGCGTTCGGCGATCTTGCGCAGACCCTGCAAGCGATAGAGCGCGGAGAAAGTTTCCGCCGCCGTCAGCCGCGCACCGGCCGTGGTGATCTCGCGCGTCACCGGATGGATCGCATCCGGCGCGGAGGCGAGCAGGTCGCGGATCACGAGATAGCGTTCTGCGATCCACGGTCCCTCGTAGAGCAGCCGCGCAGTCTCATAGAACGGCTCGAGATCGAACTCGACGAGCGTTGCGCCAAGCGCGGTCCAGCGCTTCAACGCATCGGCGTAAGCCGCTTCCGCCTTCTTGTCGCCGAAGAAGATCAACTGTCCGTTGCGCGGCACGCCGAGACGGAGGTTTGTCGGGAGCGGCGTGATTGGGCCAAGCGGCCGATCGCGCGAGAACGGATCGGCCTGGTCGGGACCTGCCATCACGGAGAGCGCCAGCGCAGCGTCGTCCACGGTCAGAGCGAACACCGAGATGCAGTCGAGCGTCCGGCAGGCCGGCACCAGGCCAGCGGTCGAGATCATGCCGAGGCTCGGCTTCAGGCCGACGATGTTGTTGAGCATTGCCGGCACGCGCCCGGAGCCCGCGGTGTCGGTGCCCAATGACAGCGGCACCAGCCCGGCGCCGACGGCGGTGGCCGATCCCGAGCTCGATCCGCCGGGAATGAGATCCTCCCGGATCGCGTTCCTGGGGATGCCGTAGGGCGAGCGCACGCCGACGAGGCCGGTCGCGAACTGGTCGAGATTGGTCTTGCCGATGATGATGGCGCCGGCGGCGCGCAGCCGCTGAACCGCGGTCGCGTCATGTGTCGGGGTGTACGAGAAGGCCGGGCAGGCCGCCGTGGTCGGAAATCCCAGCGCGTCGATATTGTCCTTCACCACGACCGGCACGCCATAGAGCGGCAGGCTGGCGGCGTCCTTCTTGGCGAGCTTCTCGGCTTCCGCGATCGCGTCCTTTTCGTCGCGCAGGCTGATGAACACGGCGGGATCGTTGTGGTCGCGGATGCGCTGATAGCTGCGCGCGACCGTCTGCGCCGGCGTGAGCGTGCCCGCGCGATGCGCGGCCACAATCGCGGCGATCGTTTCAGGCTGCTCAGCCCCCATTTCAGCCCTCATGGCGACAAAACTCCGGCTACGTCTCTTCACCCGGATCGAAGCAAGCGATGTGCCATTGTGTACAGAATCCGGGCAGGACAAGTGCTGCGGATATTATCGAGAGATCAGTGGCTTGTGGGATATTTCGAGGATCGGTCGGGCCGTCATGCCATCGCCCTGCGACGGAGAATTTGCGCAAATATTAGGCAGTCTGGATCAGGTGAAGTCAGCGAGGATTCGCAGCAGCCGCTCCCGGTTCTCCTTGCCGATCTTCGCCTCGACATGCCGTTCGTGCTCCGCGGCGAGGCGCTTGAATTTTGCCAGCGCCGTCTCGCCCTGCGCCGTGAGGTGCAGGGCGTGGGAGCGCCGGTCCGTCTTCGACTTGATCCGCTTCACCAACTTGCGCTGTTCGAGGCTGTCGAGCAGATGCACCAGCCGCGCGCGCTCGATGCCGAGGCGCTTGGCCACCGCCATCTGCGACAGGCCGGGATTGGCGCCGATCACCGTCAGCACCGAATATTGCGTCGGCCGGATGTCGACATTGCCGAGCGTTTTGACGAAGTCCTGGAAAATCCAGATCTGGAAGCGTCGCACCGCATAGCCGGCGTGGCCGACCAGCGCATCGAGGCCGATCCCCTCGGCGTCGATCCGCCGCGCGGCGCCGTTGCCGGCGCGTTTGCGTGGGGAAGTCTGGGCTGCAATGGCTGTCACGTCGCGTCTCCCGTCGGGCCATTCTTGTAGCGTCTTCGCCGCGTCAGCGGAAGTTTGTTGTTGACGACAACAATTGCCATGCCCAACATTGTGGCCAACGCGGCCCGCGACGAGGCTGCGGCCGATCCCGGCTTCCGGGCGAGGAGGAAACCATGACAGCCGCCTCACGCGGTGATGCTTCGAGTCTGTTCGCGACACCCAGAACCGTTGCCGAGCATCGCGCCGACGGCAGCATCGTGCTGCGCTCGCCCGAGCCCCTGCGCGATGGCGCACGCTGCATCGGCGACTGGCTGGAGCAATGGGCGCGGCAGAGGCCCGATGCGATTTTCCTCGCGGAGCGCAGCAGCACCGAAGCGCCGTGGACCGCCGTTACCTATGCGCAGGCGCTGCGCCAGGTGCGCGCGGCAGCGTCCTGGATTTTGGCGCAAGGTCTCAGCGCAGACCACCCGCTCGCGATCCTCTCCGACAACGGCATCGATCATGCGCTGCTGGCACTTGCGGCCCAGCATGTCGGCGTGCCCTCGGCGGCGATCTCGCCGGCCTATTCACTGATGTCAAAGGATTTTGACAAACTCAAGAGCATGATCACGCTGCTTGAGCCCGGCGCGATCTATGTCTCCGCGACGAAGCCGTTTGCGGCGGCGCTGGCCGCGATCAAGCTCCTGCATAGTGCGCAGATCATCAGCGGCAATGCAGACGATACCGATGCGCTGGCCTTCCGCACCATCGCGGCAACGCCCGAGAGCCCCGACGTCGCCAAGGCCTTCGCCGCGGTGACGCCCGCTACGATCGCGAAATTCCTGTTCACCTCGGGCTCGACCGGCACGCCGAAAGCCGTGGTCAACACCCAGCGCATGCTGACCTCCAGCCAGCAGGCCAAGGCGCAGACCTGGACTTTTCTCGAACAGGGGCGCGACGATCTCGTCATTCTCGACTGGCTGCCCTGGAGCCATACGTTCGGCGCCAATCACAATTTCAATCTCGTGCTGCGCAATGGCGGCTCGCTCTATATCGACGGCGGCAAGCCGGCGCCCGGTCTGTTTGCGACGTCACTCGCCAACCTCAGAAGCGTGATGCCGACGGTCTATTTCAACGTGCCGCGCGGCTTCGACATGCTGATCGCGGCGCTGCGCGGCGACGAGGAGCTGTGCCGCCGCTTCTTCGGCGAGGTGAAATTCGCGTTCTACGCCGGTGCCGCGCTGCCGCAAAATCTCTGGGACGCGCTCGAAGAGCTCTCCGTCAAGACCGTTGGCCGCGCGATGCCGATGGTCTCGGCGTGGGGCTCGACCGAGACGTCGCCGCTGGCGACCGACTGCCATTTCCTCGCGGAGCGCTCGGGCAATATCGGCGTGCCTATACCCGGCACCGAATTGAAGCTCGTCCCCTCCGGCGACAAGCTGGAGGTGCGCGTACGCGGCCCCAATGTCACGCCGGGTTACTGGAAGGCGCCGGAGCTGACCAGGCAGGCCTTTGATGACGAGGGTTTTTATCTCATCGGTGACGCCGTGAAGTTCGCCGACGCCGGACGGCCCGAGCGCGGCCTGTTCTTCGACGGCCGCGTCGCGGAGGACTTCAAGCTCAATTCCGGCACCTGGGTCAGCGTCGGCACGCTGCGCGTCGCCGGCATCGCCGCGCTGGCGCCGCTCGCGCAGGACATCGTCGTCACCGGCCACGGCGGCGACGAGGTGCGCTTCCTGGTGTTTCCGAACATCGCTGCCTGCCGCGCGCATGCGGGCCTGCCCGAGACCGCAGCCGTGAACGACGCGCTCGCGCATGACAAGGTCAGAGCCGCGATCGCGCAGGGTCTCGCGAAACTGAAGCAACAGGGCGCCAACTCCTCCGGCCACGCCACGCGCGCACTGCTGCTCGCCGAGCCGCCGTCGGTGGATGGCGGCGAGATCACCGACAAGGGTTACATCAACCAGCGCGCCGTGCTGATGCGCCGTGCCGATGCGGTGATGCGGTTGAATGACGATATGTCGGACGAGTGGATCGCTCTGTAGCGGTTCACTAATTAAGGCGGAACTCGTCCCTTAACCTCTCCCCGCTTGCGGGGAGAGGTCGGATCGCTCTTGCGATCCGGATGAGGGGGGACAGGTCTCACAGCACTTTCATACGCGGAGAGAGGCCCCTCACCCCACCCTCTCCCCGCGAAGGGCGGGGAGAGGGAGTGAGGCAGCTCGCAATAAGCCAGCCGCCCTGCCGCATTCTCGCTTTTGATTCTTTTGTTGCCTAAGCAACTAATTTATGCGAACCGTTCCAGACAAGGATGACGGCGGGAGGAACCGCCGCGTCGGATCTCGGAGGAAGCAATGCTCGGCAGAGAGGGTGCCGCGGGCGAATGCCGGCGCATGCCTGGAAATGACAGGGGCCGACGCCCGGTGCGCGGGCCGTCAGGTTTCGGTGCTGCCGGTCACCGCGCCGAGATTCTCGTGCAGGCGGCGCAACAGGTCGATCAGCACCTCGCGCTCGTCCTTGTTGAGGCAGGACAACAGGCGCCGCTCGCGCTCGAATGCCGCGACGATCACCTTGTCATGGATGGCGCGGCCCTTCGCCGTCAGCGAGATCGAATGGGTGCGCCCGTCGTTGGGGTCGGTGCGGATCGAGATCAGCCCCCGCTTTTCCAGGCCGGCAAGCGTCCGGCTCACCGGGCCCTTGTCGAAACCAATGACGTGGCAGATGCGCGAGGCGGGAATGCCGGGTTCGATCGCCAGCAGCGACATGATCCGCCATTCCGTGACGTTGACGCCGAACTGCCGCTGATAGAACGCGGTGGCGCTGTTCGAGAGCTTGTTGGCGATGAAGGTAATGAACGCGGGGACGTAGCGGTCGAGATCGAGGGTCGGTCCCGTCTCAGCGGGCGCAGGTTTTTGGCGGGCTCTGGTCGAAGACGGCGGCATATCGGGATTCTGTCTCGCTGCGTGCCGGAAGACCTAAGGGTAAGCGCGGCCCTTTCACAAGATCAAAATGACGGAGGACCTCAATGAGCACTTCCAGCTCCCCGGAAATCACCGGTTCGTCCGCTGTCCCGCATCTCGACGTCGATCCCTTCGCGATGGATTTTTTTGCCGACCCCTATCCCACGCATGAGCTGCTGCGGGAGGCGGGACCTGTCGTCTATCTCGACAAGTGGAACGTCTATGGCGTGGCGCGCTATGCCGAAGTTCATGCCGTCCTGAATGATCCCGCGACCTTCTGCTCCAGCCGCGGCGTCGGCCTCTCCGACTTCAAGAAGGAGACGCCATGGCGGCCGCCGAGCCTGATCCTGGAGGCCGATCCGCCCGCGCACACCCGCACCCGCGCCGTGCTGTCAAAAGTGCTGTCGCCGACCGTGATGAAGCAGGTGCGCGATCGTTTTGCCGCCGCGGCGGAGCAACGGGTGGACGCGCTGCTGGAGAAGCGGAGCTTCGATGCAATCACCGATCTCGCGGAGGCCTATCCGCTCTCGATCTTCCCGGATGCGCTGGGCCTGAAGCCCGAAGGTCGCGAGCATCTCATTCCCTATGCAAGCCTGGTGTTCAACGCCTTCGGTCCGCCCAACCAGCTGCGGCAGGACGCGATCGCGCGCTCGGCGCCGCATCAGGCCTATGTCACCGAGCAGTGCCAGCGGGACAATCTCGCGCCTGGTGGCTTCGGCGCCTGCATTCACGCCCGTGTCGACGACGGCGAGATCACCGCGACCGAGGCGCCGCTGCTGGTGCGCTCGCTGCTGTCCGCCGGCCTCGACACCACCGTCAACGGCATTGGTGCTGCCGTCTATTGCCTCGCGCGCTTTCCCGACCAGTGGCAGCGCTTGCGCGATGATCTCACGCTCGCGCGCAACGCCTTCGAGGAAGCGGTGCGCTTCGAGAGCCCGGTGCAGACGTTCTTTCGCACCACCACGCGCGAGGTCGAACTGTCCGGCGCGACGATCGGCGAGGGTGAGAAGGTGCTGATGTTCCTCGCCGCCGCTAACCGCGATCCGCGGCGCTGGGACAAGCCCGACAGCTACGACATCACGCGTCGCAGCTCCGGCCATGTCGGCTTCGGCTCCGGCATCCACATGTGCGTCGGCCAGCTCGTCGCGCGCCTCGAGGGCGAGGTGATGCTGACCGCACTGGCGAAGCGCATCGCTGGGATCGAGATCACGGGCGAGCCGAAACGCCGCTTCAACAACACGCTGCGCGGGCTCGACAGCCTGCCTGTGACCATCACCCCGGCCTGACGAGGAGTTTTATGCCCGCCATCACCTTCATCCATCCCGACGGCAAGTCCGACCATATCGAAACCAGCGACGGCGAGAGCGCCATGCAGGCCGCGACCCGTCACGGTCTCGACGGCATTCTGGCCGAATGCGGCGGCAACGCCATGTGCGCGACCTGCCACGTCTATGTCGACGACGCCTGGCTCGCGCGCCTGCCGGCGGTGGGTGATGACGAGGACGCGCTGCTCGACGGCACCGCGACCGAGCGGCTGCCGAATAGCCGGCTGTCCTGTCAGCTCATGATCACGCCCGCGCTCGACGGGCTCGTGCTGAAACTGCCGGAACGACAAGTCTGATTTTCGACAGGTCCGATTTTCGAGAAGTCTAAGTTTTCAGACGCGCCGGCAACGACCGGCGCGGCAACACATCAACAGGGGAGGGAATCATGAAATATCTGAAGTGGACGCTTGCGCTGGCCGCGAGCTTGATTGGCGGCGCGGCAACTGCCGAGATCTCGGACAATGTCGTGCGCGTCGGTGTGCTCAACGACATCTCCGGCATCTTCCAGGACACCAATGGCATGGGCTCGGTCGAGGCCGCGCGCATGGCGGCTGAGGATTTCAACGGCGGCGGCAAAGGCATCAAGGTCGAGATCGTCTATGCCGATCACCAGAACAAGGCCGATGTCGGCAACGCCATCGCGCGCAAATGGCTCGACATCGAGGGCGTCGACGCCATCGTCGACGTGCCGAACTCGGCCGTTGGTCTCTCCATCAACACGCTGCTGCGCGACAGCCGCATGACGTTCCTGGCATCGTCCACCGCGAGCTCCGATCTCACCGGCAAGGCCTGCTCGCCCAATACTATTCAATGGGTCAACGACGCCTGGGCCACGGGCAACACCACGGCTGCCGCGATGATGTCGCGAGGCGGCAAGGACTGGTATTTCCTCACGGTCGACTATGCGCTCGGCAAGGGCATCGAGGCGGAGGCGCAGAAATACATCGAAGCGCATGGCGGCAAGGTGATCGGATCCAGCAAGCATCCGCTCGGCACGTCCGACTTCGCGTCGTTCCTGTTGCAGGCGCAGAGCTCGAAGGCGCAGGTGATCGGGCTCGCCAATGCCGGCGGCGACACCATCAACGCGGTGAAGCAGGCCGCCGAGTTCGGCATCCAGCAGGGCGGACAGAAGCTCGTCGCCTTCCTGCTCTTCATCAACGACGTCCACGGCATGGGCATCAAGGTTGCCCAGGGCCTGCAGCTCATGGAAGCCTTCTACTGGGACATGAACGACGACACCCGCGCCTTCGCCAAGCGTTTCGCCGCGCGACCCGGCATGAACGGCAAGATGCCGAGCGGCAACCAGGCCGGGGTCTATGCATCCACGCTCGCTTATCTCAACGCGGTCGCCGCGACCGGCAGCGACAATGCCAAGGACGCCGTGCCCGAGATGAAGAAGTTCAGGGGCAAGGACAAGCTGTTCGGCGACACCACGATCCGCCAGGACGGCCGCGTCGTGCATCCGATGTATCTGTTCGAGGTGAAGAAGCCGGAGGAGTCGAAATATCCGTACGACTATTACAAGCTGGTCTCGACCATTTCGGCGGAGCAGGCGTTCCGTCCGCTCGGAGAGGGTGGGTGTGAGTTGGTGAAGTAGCCGTAGCCGCGAGCGCCGCTCTCCCTTCACCTCTCCCCGCTTGCGGGGAGAGGTCGGATCGCTCTTGCGATCCGGGTGAGGGGGGCTCTCCGCGTGTTCAAATCTCATCGTCCCCGCGGAGACTCCCCCTCACCCCGACCCTCTCCCCGCAAGCGGGGAGAGGGAGAAGAGGCGTCACCCCACCACCTTGCTCGATCCCTGCGTGATCAGCCGCGCGGCGCGCTGGTCGCGGGCGTAGATCCAGAGCCAGCTCAGGGCGACGCTGAGGCGGTGGCGCAAGCCGATCAGGAAGTAGATGTGGGCGATGCCCCAGATCCACCACGCGATGGTGCCGCGCAGCTTGATGCGGCCGAAGTCGATCACCGCGAGCCGTTTGCCGATCTGCGCGAGGCTGCCGGAGTGCTTGTAGCGGAACGGGCCGGTCGGCTCCTGGCGCAGCCGCGCCTTGATGGTGTCGGCGACATGACGTCCCTGCTGCTTGGCGGCCGGCGCGATGCCGGGCACAGGCTTGCCCTCCCAGGCGTTGATCACAACGGTGTCGCCGATCGCAAAGATTTCGGGACGACCTGATATCGTGAGGTCGTCTTCGACCTGCACGCGCCCGGCGCGGTCGGCCGGCGCGCCCAGCCACTCGGCCGCGGGCGAGGCGCGGACGCCGGCGGCCCAGATTCGTGTCTTTGCCTCGAGCAGCTTGCCGCCGAATACCACGCCCTCGCGATTGATCTCGGTGACGGGCTGTCCCAATATGACCTCCACGCCGATTTTTTCCAGCGACTCCTGTGCGTAGGCCGAGAGGTCGTCGGCGAAACCTGCGAGCACGCGCGGCCCCGCCTCGATCAGCACCACGCGCGCTTTGGTCGTGTCGATGTTGCGGAAGTCGCCGGGCAAGGTGTGATGCGCCATCTCGGCGATGGTGCCGGCGAGCTCGACGCCGGTCGGGCCGGCGCCGACGATGACGAAGGTCAGCCGCGCCGCGCGTTTTTCCGGATCGGTCTCGCGCTCAGCGCGCTCGAACGCCACCAGGATGTGACGGCGCAGCGTGGTGCCGTCCTCCAGCGTCTTCAGCCCCGGCGCGAACTGCTCCCATTCGTCGTGGCCGAAATAGGCGTGCCGCGCGCCGGTGGCGAGCACCAGCGTGTCGTAAGGCACCTCGCTGCCGTCGTCGATCAGCACGCAGCGTCTGTCGGCATCGACGCCGCTGACGGTCGCAAACAGCGTCGTCACGTCGCGCCGGTCGCGCATCAGGTGCCGGACCGGCCAGGCGATCTCGCTGGTGGCGAGCGAGGCGGTCGCGACCTGGTAGAGCAGCGGCTGGAACAAATGATGGTTGCGGCGGTCGATCAGCGTGATCTCGACCGGGCTGCCGGCCAGCCGGTAGGTCGTCTCCAGCCCGCCGAAGCCGGCTCCGACGATGACGACGCGGTGCGGTGTCGTGGTCATGATGCGGCCCTCGAATCTCGCTGCTGTGCTCTTCCATTTAAGTGCGAACTGGGCGCCGCGGTCCAATAGCGGTCATCAATCGCCGAATAGGCCAAGGGCATCGAGTGTATCGAGTGTATCGATATTCCGCGAAAAAGCGCCGCAGCCTCGATCGAAGTGAGTAGAATTATATTTCTTGCTATCGCCGATTGGGGCGAAATATGGTGCAGGGCAGGCGCTGAGCCATTGGCGGCTCGACGGATTATGCGCTCTAAAGAGACGACCCGGGGCGGCGATCACCCCGCTTCCGGGCATGATAATACGGAGGGGAGTGGCTATGAGGACGGCATTCTGGCTGGCGGGCGCAGCGGCGCTGGTGCTGGCAAGCCCGGCATTCGCCGGCGACACCATCAAGATCGGCTTCGTTTCGACCTTCAGCGGCCCGACCGCCGTGATCGGCAACGACATGCGCAACTCGTTCGAGCTCGCGCTGGATCACATCGGCCGCAAGATGGGCGGTAAGCCGGTCGAGGTGATCTACGAGGACGACGGGCAGAAGCCCGACGTCGGCAAGCAGAAGACCGAGAAGCTGGTGCAGTCCGACAAGGTCGATTTCATCGTCGGCTATATCTGGTCGAACGTGCTGCTGGCCTCGCTCAAGACCGCGGTGGATTCGCAGACCTTCCTGATCTCGGCCAATGCCGGCCCGTCGCAGCTCGCGGGCGATCTTTGTTCGCCCTACGTGTTCTCGACATCCTGGCAGAACGACCAGACGCCGGCCGCCATGGGCCTCTACATGAACCAGAAGGGCGTCAAGAGCGTCTTCCTGATCGGGCCGAACTATGCGGCCGGCAAGGACATGCTCGCGGGCGTGAAGAGCACGTTCAAGGGCGAGGTCAAGGGTGAGGAATACACGGTCTGGCCGAGCCAGCTCGACTTCTCCGCCGAGCTGTCCAAAGCGCGCGCCTCGGGCGCGGAGTCGATCTTCGTGTTCTATCCCGGTGCGGCCGGCGTGCAATTCCTCAACCAATATACGCAGGCCGGGCTGAAGAGCACGATGCCGCTCTACACGGCTTTCACCGTCGACGAGCTGTCGCTGCCGCTGCAGAAGGAGAACGCGCTCGGTGTTCCCGGCGCGCAGGAATGGGTGAACGATTTGCCCAACGAGCAGAACAAGCGCTTCGTCGCCGACTATCGCAAGAAGTACACCGGCCTCCGCCCGACCTATTACGGCGCGCAAGCCTATGACGCGGCCCAGCTCATCAACAGCGCGGTGGTCGCGGTGAAGGGCGACACCAGCAAGAAGGACGCGATGAAGGCCGAGATGGAGAAGGCCAACTTCAAGTCGCTGCGCGGTCCCTTCAAGTACGGCAAGAACCACATCCCGGTGCAGAGCTTCTACCTCCAGGACGTGGTCAAGGACGGCGAAGGCCAGCTCTCGCTGAAGACGGTCGCGACCATCGTCGAAAACGATCAGGATCGCTTCCACGACAAATGCGCGATGAAGTGAGCTCGGAGTAGCCGCGATGCACGCTGCCCTTCTCCCACAAGGGGAGAGGGAAGAAGAGAAGAGGCTCCTACACTCTTGGCATGCTCGCAGGCCGCACTTCGCGGGCCTGCGCGGCGAGCCTGATCCCGGCGTTTGCCGCGCCAAAGCCCTGATAATCCCTTCGCTCGACGATCTCGAAGAAGAATCGCTCGTCGAAGATGTGCGTATAGACCTGGAAGAATTCGCCGTCGCCTTCGCGATCGTAGAGAATGTGGTTGGCGCGTAGCTGCGCCATCAGCTCCGGCGGGAGGTCGTATTTGGCTTCGATGTCGTCGTAGTAATTATCCGGGATATCCAGGAAGTCCGCGCCGCGCTTGCGCATCTCCGCGACCGTCGCAAAAATGTCCCGGCATGTGAACGCGACGTGCTGCACGCCCGAGCCGAAGAACTCCGAGATGAAGCGGGCCGGCAGCGTGCGGTTGGCGGATGATCCGTTGAGCACGAAGCGCAGGCTCTGGTCGCCGTTGATGACGGCCTGGCTCTGCACGAGGCCTCTGGGATCGGCGATCTCCATCTGCGGCAGCCGCTTGAGGTCGAGTATGCCGGTGTAGAACAGCAGCCAGGACAGCATCTCGTCATAGGGCATCGACTGCGCGATGTGATCGACGGCCAGTAGGGCGTCCACGCCGGCATCGCTCGGTACCTGTTCGAAATCCGTGTCCCAGTTCTTGCCGGCCTGATCCAGGAAATACAGCAGGCTGCCGCCGACGCCGTGAATCGCGGGAATCTCGAGCTCGCCCGGCCCGACCGGCTGGTAGAAGGTGCGCGCTTTCAGTGTCTCGGCGCGCTGCATCGCGAGGCCGGCATTGTCGACATCGAGCGCGATGGCGCAGACGCCGGGGCCATGCGTGACATAGTGCGAGTGCGCAAAGCCATCGGTCTCGGAGTTGATGACGAGCTCGACCTTGCCTTGCGACCAGCGCTCCACCGCCTTGCTGCGGTGCTTGCCGCTTCTGCGGAAGCCGAGCTGCGAAAGCAGGCGGGCGAGCTCGCCGGCCTTGGTCTCGTTGACGGCAAACTCGATGAAGCCCGTGCCGCGGCTTTTGGCCTTCGGCGCCAAGGGCTCGCTGATGAGCTTTGGCCAATCCGGTGCAAGCTGGTCCTCCAGCAGGATCAGCGAACGCAGGCCGTCGACCGCGGTCTGCACGGCCGAGCCGGCGCGGAACTGGTCGTTGAAGATCTCCAGCGACAGCGGCCCGGCATAACCTGTCGCCGCGATCGCCGCCATGAACTCGCCGACCGGCAGATCGCCCTGGCCGGGGAAGGAGCGGAAGTGCCGACTCCACGACAAGATGTCGAGCTCGAGCTTCGGCGCATCCGCAAGCTGGACCAGAAAGATCTTGTCGCCGGGGATCGAGGCCATCGCGCGAACCGGAAAGCCCGGGGCCAGCGCATGAAAGCTGTCGAGAATGATGCCGATCGCGGGGTGATCGGCGCGCCGCACGATCTCCCAGGCGTCGCGGTAGTCGTTGACGTGGCGTCCCCAGGCCAATGCCTCGTAGCCGACCCGCAAAGACCGTTTTGCGGCGCGATCGCCGAGCTCGCGAAAATCATCCGCGGCGCGGTCGATGCCGCCGAGCGAGCTGGGGGACACGTTGGAGCAGATCAGCAGCAGATCGGTGCCGAGCTCCTGCATCACGTCGAATTTGCGCTCGGCGCGGGCGAAATTGCGCGACCGCTGCGGCTCCGGCATACCCTCGAAATCCCGAAACGGCTGAAATGCACAGATCTCGAGATTGAGGTCCTTGCACAGCTGCGCCACCTCGCGCGGGCTTGCGCCGAACGACAGCAGATCGTTCTCGAAAATTTCGACCGCGTCGAAGCCGGCGGACGCGATGGCGCGGAGCTTTTCGTCCAGGGCGCCGGAGAGGGAGACCGTTGCGATCGAGCGCTTGTTCATGCTGCCTGCTCCATGATCCGCCCTGGTGATACCTTTTGGCCCGTGCGCGCGGCTTCGCTGACGGCCTCGACGACGGAGAGCGTTCCCATCGCATCTTCAACTGAGATCAGAGGCTGCTCGCGGCCAGCAATCACGGCACAGAAATGCCGAAGCTGCTCGGCCAGCGGATCCAATGACGGGGGAGCAATGGTCTCGCGTGACAGCGGCGTGTGCCAGCCGGAATTGCCGGAATAAGACCACAGCTCCATGGTCGGCACGGCGAGCGAGCCCGCGGTGCCGGAGAGGATGTAGCAGGGCTGGTCCTGTTGGGTGTAGGCGGGGTTCTCGCCCGACGTCAGTTCCCAGCTCCACGGCGCCGGGGTCGCGTCCGACCCCGTCACTGTCCCCAGCGCGCCATTGGCAAAGCGCAACAGCAATGCGGCGGTGTCTTCGACGGCAAAGCCGCGGACCATGTTCGAGGTCAGCGCCTGCACCTCGACAATCTCGCCGCAGACGAAGCGGAGATTGTCGATGTCATGGATGAGATTGATGAGTAGCGGCCCGCCGCCCTGCTCACGCCGCCAGGCGACCTCGAAATAGTCGTCGGGTTTCCTGAGCAGCCACAGTCCGACGATTGTGGTGAGCCGGCCGAGCCTGCCGTTCGCGACCGTCTCGCGCGCGGCCTTGATGATCGGGTTGTGCCGGCGGTGATGGCCGACAAGCATCGGAACGGCGCTCCGCTTGATCGTGGTGCACAGTCGTTGCGCGGCCGCGACCGTATCGGTCACCGGCTTCTCGATCAGCGCCGGCACGCCGGCCTCCGCGCAGTCGAGCGCCATCTGGAGATGCAGTGCGTTCGGCGAGGCGATGATCAGCCCGTCCGGCTTCTCCTCCGCGAGCAGCGCACGATGGTCCGCAAACCAGGGCGTGTTGCGCGCCTGCGCATGGTCCTTCGCGGCCGGTGAGGGATCGGCAATACCGGCGAGCACGCAATCCTGAGAGGCGTCGATCAGCGCGATATGGCGGCGGCCGATCAGGCCGGCGCCGGCAACGCCGATGCGCAAGCGCATGCTCATGCTCATGCCGCGCTCTCCTCCATGGCGCCGCCGAGGAAGAGCTGGCCGATGCGCGGATCGTTCAGGATACGCTCGGCCTTGTCGATCATGCGGGTCTGGCCGAGCTCGAGCACGATGCCGATGTCGGAAATTTCCAGCGCCGAGCGGGCGTTCTGCTCGATCATCAGAATGGTGACGCCGCGGTCGCGCAGGGATTTCAGGATATCGAAAGTCTGCTGCACCATCAACGGTGACAGGCCGATCGAGGGCTCGTCGATCAGCACCAGCTTTGGCTCGAGCAGCAGCGAGCGGGCGATTTCGAGCTGCTTCTGCTCGCCGCCGGACAGCGTGGAAGCCTGCTGCGTCGATTTCCGCCGCAGCGCCGGGAACAGGTCGAGCGCGGCCTCGATCCGGCTCTGCAGGTCGATGCCCTTGTCCGCGGAAACGCCGCCGAGCTCGACATTGTGGCGCACCGACAGCTCGGGAAAGATGTTGCGCCCCTGCGGCACGTAGCAGATGCCGGCGTTGAGCAGCGCGCGCTGGCTCAAATTGGTGACGTCGCGGCCCGCAAAGCTGATCTTGCCCTCGCGCAGCTTCAACAGGCCAAAGATCGCCTTGAACACGGTCGACTTGCCGGCGCCGTTCGGGCCGATGATGGTGGTGATGGTCGCCTGCGGCACGGCGAAGGTGGTGCCGTTCAAAATCGTCATCTTGCCGTAGCCGCCGACGAGATTGTGAACCGAGAGGATCGTGTCGCTCATCTCCACTCCTCAATGTCCAAGATAGGCTTCGATCACGGCGGGGTTCTTGCGGACCTCGTCCGGCCGTCCCATCGCCAGCACCTTGCCTTCCGCCATCACCATCACCCGCGAGCACAGCGACATCACGAATTCCATGTTGTGCTCGATCACGACGAACGTGGCATTCTTCTCGCGGTTGATCGCGACCAGCCGCTCCTTCAGGTCCGTCAGCATCGACGGGTTGACGCCACCGGCGGGCTCGTCGAGCAGCACCAGGCGCGGTCCGCCCATGAAGGCCATGGCGGCGTCGAGCAGTTTTTGCTGGCCATAGGACAAACCGCCGGCCGGCTCGTCGGCGAGATGATCGAGCTTGAAAAATCCGATCATCTGGTTGGCGGCCTCCGTCAGTCCGGCATCGGAGCGGCCGATCAGGCGCGAGGCCATGTTGCCCTGGTGCTCCTGGCCTGCGAGGATCAGGTTCTCGCGCACCGAGAGTTTTGGAAACACCTGCAACAGCTGGAAGGTGCGGCTGACGCCGAGCTTGTTGAGCTCGGCGGGGCGCAAGCCCGTGACGACCTTGCCGTCGAGCTTGACCTCGCCGCCGCTTGGCGTGAGCTGGCCGAGGATGCAGTTGAACAGGGTCGACTTGCCGCAACCGTTCGGCCCGATCAGGCCGAGGATCTCACCCTCACGGACGTCGAAAGAGACGCCGCCGACGGCGCTGATCCCGCCAAAGTTCTTCTTGATGTCGGTGACTTCGAGGACCGCGCTCATTGCACCGTCTCCAGCCGGGATTTCGCGACGGCGCGCAGCGCGGAGGCCGCCTTGGTGCGGCGTTCGGCGAGATAGCGATCGAGGATTCCCAAAATGCCGGTCGGCGACCAGATCAGCAGCCCCATCACCGCGATCGCGTAGAGCATCAGATAATAGCCCTCGGTGAAGCGCAGCCATTCCGGCAGCAGCACGGCGATCATCGCGCCGAGGAACGGACCCAGGAAGAATCCGGCGCCGCCGACGATCACCATCATCAGCAGGTCGAGCGAGAGCGACAGGTTGAACGGCACGGGATCGATATATTGCGTCAGCGGTGCATAGAGCGCGCCGGCGACGCCACCGAGCGCCGAGCCGATCGCGAACGCCATCAGCGTATAGCGGCGCGTGTCGACGCCGAGCGATTGCGCGCGCAGCGGATTTTCGCGCAGCGCCATGAAGGCGCGGCCCCAGGGCGAGCGGATCAGCCACCACACCGCCAGCGAGACGATCGCGAGCGAGCCGAGGCAGACATAGTAGAACGGCAGCGGCTTGCTGGTCGCGATCCCGAAAATATGGGGGCGGGGGATATTGGAGATGCCGTAGATGCCGCCGGTGAGCCAGCTCTCATTGCGGAACACCAGGAAGGCCAGGGTGGAGAAGGCGAGCGTGACGAAGGCGAGGTAGTGGTGCTGCACCCGCAGCGCGGGATAGCCGAGCACCCAGCCGACCGCGAAGCTCAAGCCAATCGCGACGACGATCGCCGCCGGCAGCGGCCAGCCATGGGTGGTCATGATCGCTGCCGCGTAGGCGCCGATGCCGACGAAGGCGCCCTGCGCCAGCGAGACCTGGCCGGCATAGCCGAGCGTGAGGTTGAGGCCCATTGCGGCGATGGCCATCACCGCCCACTGGCTCAGGATGAACAGGCCATAGCGGTTGAAGTTCATGGGGACGACGATCAGCGCAGCGATGACGATGAGGCCGAGCGCGATCTTCAGAGGTTTGGCGAAGCCGCTCATACGGTGCGCTCCTCGGCGCGGCCGAGCAAGCCCTGCGGCCGGAACAGGATGACGGCGATCAGGAAGATCATCGGCACGGCGGCGCGGTATTGCGTCGAGATGTAGGCGGCCGCGAGATTGTCGAGCACGCCGATCAGGAGCCCGCCCGCGATCGCGCCGCGCACCTGGTTGAACCCGCCGACGATCGCGGCGATGAAGGCGGCCTGGCCCAGCACCTCGCCGGATGTGAATTTCGCGAGGTAGATCGGCGTGATCAACAGCGAGGCGAGAGCGACCAGGAACGCGTTGATCAGGAAGGTCAGCAGGATCATCCGCTCGACCGGCACGCCGATGATGCGTGCCACAGTCGGGTTCTGCGCCGCCGCCTGCATCTGGTGGCCGAGCGAGGTGCGGTTGAGAAGCGCGGTCAAGCCGAAGACGGCAAGGATGGCGAGGACGAGGACGCCGATACTTTGCAGCGACACGTTGTGACCGAGGATTGCAATATCGCCCGTCGGTACGATCGACGGGAAGGGCGAGGCCTCCGCGCTGAAGAACTGTTTTACGGCCTCCTTGATGCCGATCGCCAGCGCCATGGTCGCAATCGCGAGCGGCAATACGCCGTGCCGCATCATCGGATCGACCAGCAGCATCTTGAAGGCGAGGCCGAGCAGGATCATCGAGAGCAGGATGCCGAGGATGATCGCGAGCCAGAACGGTGCGCCGGCATGCATCGCCGCCAGCATCAGGAACGCCGGCAGCATCACGAACTCGCCTTGCGCGAAATTGATGGTCTGCGAGGTCTGCCACAGCAGCGTGAAGCCGACCGCGACCAGCGCATAGATCGCGCCGGTGGCAAGTCCCGCGACCAGAAGATCGAACAGATTGGACATTTTCCCCTCTCTTATCCCTCGCCCCGGCTCTTTCCTCTCCCTCTCCCCGTTCTCTTTTTTTTCCCTCTCCCCGTTCTTACGGGGAGAGGGTTGGGGTCATTCGCGCTAGGTTTAGCTCTGGACACAAAGAATCTCGATATGATTCAAGCTTGGGATGAAGATTCGTCCTGAGATTTTGGATCATTGGCCGGAGGTGAGTGCGCAGCTTCCGGCGGGTTTTGAC